>CAZMQP010000066.1:0-10250 GCA_964568385.1 uncultured bacterium | reverse complement strand
GCGGGCACCGCCAGCAGCGCCAGGCTCTGCGTCCACAGGCCGAGCGCCATGGCGGCGGCGTACCCGGGCCATGCGCGCGTACGCTCGCTGGCGAGTCCGCGCGCGAACAGCCAGGTCGCCCCCACGCCGAACAGCGCCACGGTCATGTAGGTGCGCGCCTCCTGCGCGAACATGACCTGGTAGGGCGAGAGCGCCACGAGCAGCGCCGCGAACGCGCTCGGGCCGCGCGTCATGCCGAGGCGGGCGAGGCGGTAGGTGAGCCACACCAGGCCCAGCGAGGCGAGCATCGGCACCAGCCGCAGCATCGCCTCGCCGTCGCCGCCCGCGATCGCCGCGCGCGTGAGCAGGTAGTGCAGCGGCGGGCTCGCGTCGCGCTCGAGGCAGCGGCGGATGAGCTCGCCGAAGGGCAGCGAGGCGGCCGTCCACGTCGAGGCCTCGTCGGTCCACAGGCTGCGGCGTCCGAGGTCCGCGACCCGCACCGCGGCCGCGACGGCGAGGACGAGCGGGAAGGCCCACGCGGGGCCGGCGCTGCGGAGCGGCGGAAGACGGCCGTCCATCAGCCCGCCGCGAGCAGCGCGTCCAGGATGCGATGCGCCGCGCGGCCGTCCCCATAGGGGTTCGGCCAGCCGCCGCGGCGCGCGTGCATCGCGCGCGCGGCCTCCACGATGCGCGCCGCGTCGGCGCCGGCGAGCTGGTTGGCGCCCGCCTCCACCGACTCCGGCCGCTCGGTGTTGTCGCGCAGGGTCACGCAGGGGACGCCGAGCGCGCAGGCCTCCTCCTGGAGTCCGCCCGAGTCGGTCAGTGTCAGGGCGGCCTGCGCGTGCAGGCCCAGGAAGTCGAGGTAGGGCAGCGGCGGCAGCGGCCGCACGCCCGTGCCGAAGGCGAGTCCCTGCTCGGCCATCACCTTGGTGGTGCGCGGATGCACGGCGCACAGCACCTCGAGCCCGAGCGCGCCGGCGGCCGCGGTCAGGCCGCCGAGGATGCCCTCGAGCCGCTCGCGGCGGTCGGTGTTCTCGGCGCGGTGCACGGTCGCCAGCGCGTAGCCTCCCGGCCGCACACCGAAGCGGGCCGGGACGCCGCGCGCCTCGGCGCGCGGGCGCTGGTGCAGGAGCTCGTCCACCACCGTGTTGCCGGTCACGAAGATGCGCGCGGCCGGGAGCCCCTCGCGCAACAGCCGCGAGCGGCTGTGCTCGGTGGGGGCGTAGAGGTGGTCCGAGATCTGGTCGGTGAGGATGCGGTTGACCTCCTCGGGCATGCTGCGGTCGTCGCTGCGCAGCCCGGCCTCGACGTGTCCGACGCGGATCCCGAGCTTGTGCGCGCACAGGCCGGCGGCGAGCACCGAATTGGTGTCGCCCTCGACCAGCACCCAGTCGGGGCGGTCGCGCCCGTACACGGGGATGAGTCCGGTGACGATGGCGCCGATCTGGTAGGCCTGCGTGCCCGAGCCGACCGCGAGGTTCTCGTGCGGCGTGGGCAGCCCGAGTTCCTCGAAGAACACGCCGTCCATCTCGTAGGAGTAGTGCTGGCCGGTGTGGAGCAGCCGGAAGGGCACCCCCCGCTCGGTGCACGCGCGCACCAGCGGCGCCATCTTGATGATCTCCGGCCGCGTGCCGACGAGGATGGCGACGGTCACTTGGCCGGCTTCCGGGCGGCGGCCGACTCGAGCGCGGCGACCTGGTCGGGGCGGTAGTGGCGCATGCGCTCGACCCGCCGCCGCACCAGTAGCGACAGCGTGCTGCGGATGGTGCGCAGCACCTTCATCTTGCTCTGCCCGACGCGGCCGCCGTAGTCGAGCACGAAGCCCATCTCGCGCACGCGCACGCCGAGCGGCCCGAGGCGCAGGAGCAGGTCCATCACCGCCTCGAAACCGCGCGCCTCGCACAGCCGGTCGCCGTACACGGCGCGCGCGCGGCGCAGGATGGGGATGCGGTAGGCGCGGAAGCAGCAGGTGTAGTCCTTGACGCCCGGGATGGGGTAGAGCGTGGAGAACAGCACGCTGGCCACGTCACTCAGGGCGCGCCGGTAACCGGGCACCCCGTGCACCTCGGCGCCGTGCCGGTAGCGTGACGCGATGCTGAGGTCGGCGCCGTCACGCACCAGCTGCACGAGGTCGGGGATGCGCGCCGGCGGGTGGGTGTTGTCGGCGTCGAGCGTCACCAGCACGTCGTCTTCGGCGGCGCGGTCGAGCACCCAGTAGATGCCCGTGCGCAGGCCGGCGCCGAGCCCGCGGTTCTGCTCGTGCGACAGCACCGTCAGCGGCAGCGTCCCGCCGGAATCGGCGACGGCCGCGTGCGCCTCGGCCACGGTGCCGTCGGTGGAACCGTCGTCCACGAGCACGGCCATGTAGGGCTCGCCGCGGTCGCGGTAGGCCTGCCACAGCGCGAGCAGGGTGGGCCGGATGACCTTCTCCTCGTTCCAGGCGGGGAAGACGATCCAGATCATGCGCGGGCCTCCGCTCGTGCCATCCCGAGATCGGCGGTGATCTGCGGGATCATCTGGTCCACCACGGCGCAGCAGGAGTTCCACGAGTTCACGCGCGGGTACACCTGCGCCGTGCAGGCGAGATAGAGCTTGCCCGGGATGACGCGCGTCGGCGGCAGCGTGCGCGAGTAGCCGGTCGTCCAGATCGGCTCCACGAACGGCGCCCGGAACACGAACGTCTCGCGGACGCTGGCCGCCGCCTCCGGGAACAGCCGCGCCAGGTCCGCGCGATGGATCGCGATCATCTGGTCGTCGGGCAGCCGGAACAGCGGCGTGTCGCGGTGCGTGTAATTGACGAGATAGTTCACGTGCAGGCCGTGCGAGCGCTCGAGCGGCACGAGGTTGCTCATCTCGATCACGCCCTGCGCCGTCGCTCCCGAGTCCACCCACGGCATCCAGTAGTAGGAGGTGAGCGGCTTCTCGGTGAGGAACACCGTGCTGACGACGCCCTGGTAATCGAGCGCGAGGTCGCGCACCGGAGCCGGCACCGGCAGGGAGGCGGTGAGCTTCTGGAACGCCACCAGCGGCAGGGTGCAGACGACGGCATCGAACGTGTGGCGGCTGCCGTCGGCGAGCGCCACGCGCACGCCCGAGTCCTCGAGGGCGAGTGCCTCGGCGCGCGCGCGCAGGTGGATCGTGGCGCCGCGGCGGCGCAGCGTGCCGGCGAACGCATCGATGAGCGAGCGATAGCCGCCGGTCAGGCAGCCCTTTCGCTCGGGCCCGCTCGTCTTCTCGCGGTTCATGCGGCTCGACAGCCACAGCGCGGGCAGCGCCGCGTAGTGATCGCCGATCTTGGCGGACAGCAGCGGCTTCCACAGCACCTCGAAGCAGCGGTCCCCGACGAGGCCGCGCACCCATTCCTCGGCGGTGATGTCGTCGAGCCTGGGATGCAGCCCCTGGTGGCGGGCGCGCAGTCCGAGCAGCCCCATGCGCAAGCGCTCGAGCACCGTGAGCGGCCCGAACCGCAGCAGGTCCATCGGCGTGTTCATGGGCCAGATGCGCTTCTGGTACATGAAGCCCATCTGGGTCTCGCGCCACAGCAGCTGCGACTCGAGCCCGAGTTCGGAGATGCGGGGCAGGAGCGCCTCGTCGTCCGGCAGGATGCAGTGGTAGAAGCGCTCGAGATGGGTGTCGCGCCATGGGAACGTGGTGCCGAGACCGCCCAGGTCCTCGTCGGCCTCGAACAGGGTCACGCGCAGGCCGGCGCCCGTCAGCGCGAGCGCGGTGGCGAGACCGGAAATGCCACCGCCGAGGATGGCGATGTGCTGACTCATGGAACGGGGACCTCGGCGGGAGAGGGGAGAGGCCGGGGCGGCGGGCCGCGGCGGACTGGAGATGGAGTCATCGGCACCCGCGCCCCGGGCGTGCACCCCCCGTGCGCGCCGGACCAGGGCGCGCCGGAACCGCCGGAGCCGGGCGGGCGCGTAGGTTAGGCGGGGCCCTTCGGGCTGTCCAACCGGCAGGTGTGTATGATGTTCGGCGGTTCTGCGGACGATGACCCGAAGGACCCTGGCCCCCTGGAGCCCGACCATTCGAATGTCCGACCGACCGCCGGCCACCCCGAAACCGCAAGCCGTCCTCGCGCTGCCGGTATTCGCCCTGGCGCTGGTGCTGGCGCTCGTCCTCCGCGGGCCGCACCTGCGCGGTCCCCTCGACGACCCGCACTCGTGGCGCCAGTGCGACACGAGCGAGATCACGCGCGGCTTCGTGCGCGGGGGCATCGACCTGTTGCAAACGCAGGTGAGCTGGCTCGGCGCCCACCGCACGCTGCTGTTCGAGTTCCCGCTCCCCGAGGCGATCGCCGCCAGCGCCGGTCGGCTGGCCGGGTTCGACCCGATGTGGGACCGGCTCGTGGCCCTCGGCTTCACGGCGATCGCCGCCCTCTACCTGTTCCTCGCCACGCGCGAACTGGCCGGCCGCGACGTCGCGCGGCTCGCCACCGTGCTGTTCGCCTTCGTGCCGCTGCTGCAGTTCTACTCGCGCGCCGCGCACGTGGACCCCTGCGCGCTCGCCGGGGCGCACGGCCTGTTGTTCCACGCCATCCGGGCGGCACGCGGCGGCGGCGCGGCGCACGTGCTGGCCGGCGCCCTGATGGGCGCCATGGCCGCCATGGTCAAGGGGCCCTACCTGGCGCCGGTGCTCGGGCCGCTCGCCTGGGTGCTGTGGCGCTCGGACGCCGGCGGCCGCCGTGCCGCGCTGCTGCCGGTCCTCGTCAGCGCTGTGGCGTTCGTGCTCTGGCGCCGGCACGTGAGCGCGGTCAACGCGCTGGCCCCGGACTGGACCTGGCTGCCCGGCTACTACAAGGAGGTGGATCCGTGGTGGTGGTACGTCGGCTCGTGGGCCGAGCGCCTCGACGCCGGCGCCTGGCGCACGCTGGCGCAGCGGTTGGTGCTCGAGGTGGCGACCCCGGTCGGGGTCATCGCCGCCGCGGTGGGACTGGTCCGCCGGCCCGCGGCGCCGGGCACCGGGGATCCGCGCGTGCCGCTGGTGCTGTGGCTGCTCGCGACCGTCGCCTACCTCACGGTGTTCTTCCCGCTCAACGTGCGCCACAACTACTACCAGCTGCCGTTCGCCGCGCCGGTGGCCGTGGCCATGGCGCTCGGCATCGCGGCGATCGCGGGCTGGGCGCGGCGGCCGGCCGCGCGCTGGGCCGCCATGGGGCTGTGGCTCGCCATCCTGGCGATGGCCTGCATGGCGCCGGCGCGGCGCGGCTACTACCGCGTGGACGAGGTGCGGGTGCGGGCGGGTGAGGCGCTGCAGCGGCTCACGCCCCCGGGCGCGCTGCTCGTGGCCGTGGACCGCGGCAGCGAGTACACCGACCCGCGCCTGCTGCACCGCGCGGACCGTCACGGCTGGGCGGTGCGGCCCGAGGACATCCGCGAGCCGCTGCTCGAGCGGCTGGTCGCCGAGGGCGCCACGCACGTGGGCTGGGTGCAGGAGCCCGGCGTGGACCGTCTCGTGCCGCCGGCCTTCCTCGCCGGGCGAGAGGCCGCCCGCGAGGCGTTGTTCGCGAACGGCCGAGACGGCGGCGCCCGCCTGCTGGCCGAGGTCCGCGTCTTCACCCTGACGGAGGCCGGCTCACGATGATCCGCTTCCTTTCGCGCATGCTGCTCGCGGGCTTCGCGCTCGTGGGGATCGGCACGTTCGTGGGCCTGGCCGTGCAGCGCGTGCCCTATCCGCTGGAACTCGACTGCATCGAGGGCGTGATGATGGACCACATCACGCGGCTCGCGAGCGGCCAGCCGATCTTCGTCGAGCCCACGCTCCACTTCATCCCGCTCGCCTACATGCCCGGTTTCGCGGCGGTGAGTTCGCTCGTCACGCGGGCGGCGGGATCGCCGGAGTTCTGGCAGCCCCGGCTGGTGTCGTTCGTCGCCTCGCTGCTGCTGCTCGCGCTCATCGCCTTCCTCGTCAGCCGCGAGACGCGGCGGCCGCGGTTCGGGCTCGCCGCCGCGGGCCTGTTCGCTCTGGGGTTCGGCATCGCCGGCGGCTCCTACGACGTCGCGCGCCCGGATTCGCTCATGCTGCTGCTCGCGTTCTCGGGGCTGGCGGTGCTGCGCCACGTCCGCGGCCGGCGCGGGGCCGTGCTGGCGGGCGTGCTGCTGACGCTGGCGTTCTTCACCAAGCAGCACGCCGCGCTGTTCGTGCTCGGCGCCGCCGCCCATCTCGCCGTGCAGGACCGCCGGCGGCTGCCCGCCTTCGCCCTCACCGCGCTGATCGGCTGCGCCGGCGGCTATGCCCTGCTCACCGCGTGGCTCGGCGAGTGGTTCCCCGTGTTCACGTGGTCCATCCCTCGCGGCTGGTCGGAGATCCACCGCGGCCGCATCCAGTACTACCTCGGGGACGGGCTGTTCGGCGCCATCGGTCCGCTCTCCGTGCCGCTGCTGCTGAGCCTCGGGCTGCGCCGGCTGCCGTGGTCCGGACCGCGCGGCCTGTGGGCGTGGACGGCGCTGGCGGCGGTCGGCACCGGCCTCATGGCCACGCTCGACGCCAATGCCTACCGCCACCTGTTCATGCCGACCCTGCTCGCGTTCTCGATCGCGGGGCCGATCGCGCTGCTCGCGCTGGCCGACGGGCTCGAGGACGGCGAGCCGGCGGTCGGCTCGCGGCTGGAACTCATGGCCACGCTGGTGCTGGCCGCGGCGTTCACCCCGCTCTTCTACCCGGCGCACGAGCAGTTGCCGCACCCGCGCGCGCTCGAGGCGCATCACGAGCTGGTCGCCCGGCTGCGCTTGATCCCCGGCGACGTGCTCATGCCGTATCACGGCTGGTACGCGCAGCACTCGGGGCACGCGACGTCGCTGCAGATCATCCCGCTCGACGACATCGTGCGTTCCAAGGGCAACTCGCTGCTCCGCCGCGACCCGGAGTTCCTGCGGCGGATGTTCGCGACGCTTCAGCGCGGCCCCGACCGGCCGGTGATCATCACCGACCGCCCGCTCGCCGAGAGCGGGGAGCTGTGGGCGGCCATCGCCCCGCACTACCGCCTGGCGGACTCGCTCGGCTGGATGCGGGTGGCGCTCACGCCCGTGACGGGCAACCAGTTCGGCCCCGACCTCATCTACGTGCCCGCCGACTCGCTCCCGGGCCCGCCGCAGCCGTGACCCGGCCGGTCGCGGTGGTGAGCGTGGACGTGGACCCCGTGGACCTCCACCTCGTGGGCTACGGGCATCGCGGGATGCCCGCCGATTCCCAGGTCATGACGGTGGCGCTGCCGCGGCTGCTCGCGATGTTCGAGCGCGCGGGCGTGCCGGCGACGCTGTTCATCGTGGCGCGCGAGGCTGCCGCGCACGCGGCGACGCTGCGGGCCGCGGCCGAGGCTGGTCACGAGGTCGCCAGTCACACCTGGTCGCACCCGCTGCGGTTCGCGGGCCTGCCGCCGGCCGAGCAGGAGCGCGAGCTGAGGCAGTCGAAGGCCGCGCTCGAGCAGGCCTCGGGCCGCGAGGTGGCCGGATTCCGGGCGCCCAACTTCGACATGGACGACGCGGCGATGGAGCGCCTGGCGGCGTGCGGCTACCGCTACGATGCCTCGGGCTATCCGTCGCTCATGCTGCTGCCCGCCCGCGTCGTGCTCGCGCTCAAGAGCCGTTCGCCCCGCGAGGTGCTCTCCATGTCGCCGTGGCCGTTCACGTGGCGGCGCACGCCGTTCCGGTGGAGCCGGGGCGGCGCGTCGCTGACCGAGTACCCGGTGGCCGTGACGCCGGGCCTGCGCCTGCCCGTCTACCACACCTTGCGGCATTACACTCCGGATGCCGCCTTCGAGCGCCGGCTCGACGGGTTCGTGCGTCGCGGCGAGATGCTCTCGTACGTGCTGCACGGCGTGGACGCGCTGGGGCTCGAGGAGGACGGCGTGGACGCCCGCCTCGCGGGGCACCCCGGCATGGAACGCACGCTGGAGCGCAAACTGGCCACGCTCGAGCGCACGCTGGGCGCGATCGCGGCGCGGTTCGAACTCCGCACGTACGCGTCGCTGACCCCGGCCGGGGCGGACCGCGGGAATACCGGGGCGGCGCTGGCGTAGACTGGGCGGACCCCGAACCCGCCCTTCCCGGAGGAACGCATGCCGCGACGCCCGAACCGACCCGAACTCCTCGTCCTCGCCGCCACGATCGCCCTCGCCGCCCCCGCGCTCGCCGCCGGCCCGGCCGTCACCATCTATTCGCGCGACCTCGGCTTCGTGCGCGAGTCCCGCGTGCTGACGCCGGCCGCATCGCGCGACACCGTGAGGCTCGAGGACGTCTCGAACCGGCTCGACTTCGCGTCGGTGCGGCTGGCGCCCGCGAGCGGCCGGGTCACGCGGCTCGCCTACCGGTGGGACACCGCGAGCGGCGACCAACTGCTCGAGCGCTCGCTCGGCGACCGCCTGCGGATCGTCTCGCGCGGCGACCGCGTCGCCGAGGGCGTGCTGCTGGCGGCCGACGGCGCGTGGGTCGTGCTGCGCGCCGACGATGGCGCGGTGCTGAGCGTGGCGCGCGGCGCCATCGAGGAGGTGCGGCTCGCCAGGCCGGTGCAGGCGCTGTCGCTGCGGCCGGCCATCGAGGCCGTGCTCGAGGGCGTCCGCCCCGGCCGTCTCGAGGCGGAACTGAGCTATCTGACCGGCGGCCTGTCGTGGACGGCGGAGCACACGTTCGTGCGGACCGGTGAGACGAGCGGGCGCTGGTCCACGTCGGTGCAGATCGAGAACACGACCGGACGCGGCTTCGCCAACGCCGCCGTCAAGTTGGTCGCCGGTGAGCCCTCGCGCACCGGCGCGGTCGGCCAGCCGAAGGTCGAGATGATGATGATGCGCGCGGCCGAGGGCATGACCGCCGGGGCGGCCGACATGACCGAGGCCAGCTTCGCCGACTACCACCTCTACACGCTCACGGCGCCGGCGACGCTGCGCGACCGCGAGACGCAGAGCCTGACCATGCTGGAGCCGCGCGACGTGACGGTGCGCCCCCTCTACGTGTACCGCTTCGGCGACTCGCGCGGCGTGCTGTCGCAGCTCGAACTGGTCAACCGCCTCAAGGGCGGGCCGGGCGCGCCCCTGCCCGCGGGCCGTGTGCGCAGCTTCGCCGCCGATGCCGACGGCGCGCTTCAGTTCACGGGGGAGTCCCGGATCGCGCACACGCCGGTGGACGAGACGTTCAAGGTGGACCTCGGCTACGCGTTCGATCTCGCCGCCGAGCGCAAGGACACCGGCGCCCGGCGCATCAGCGACCGCGAGCGCGAGTACTCGGTCCGCATCGAGATCCGCAACCGCAAGCGGGATGCGGCGCGCGTGGCGGTCGAGGAGCAGGCGGGCGGCGAGTGGGAGCTGGTCAAGTCCTCGCACCCGGGCCGGCGCGAGGATGGCCAGAAGGTGGTGTTCGACCTCGACGTGCCCGCGGGCCGCACGGTGACGCTGACCTACACCGCCCGCCAGCGGTGGTGACGCGGCCCGGCCGCTAGCGCTGGCGGGGCGTCAGCGGCCACATGGCCGCGAAGCGCGGTTCAGCCCGGAGCGCGTCGAACTCGGCCATGCGCTCGACCTCCGGGTCGGCGAACCCGAGCCGGACCGCGCGCCGCAGGTGGTCGAAGGCGGTGTCGAGGTCGCCGCGGGCGGCGTGGTAGCGCGCGAGGATCGAGCGCCCCCACACGCTCTCGGCCTCGGCCTCGGCGCGCCGCGCCTCGGCGGCCGCGGCCTCGGGCCAGCCGCGCTTGAGCAGGATGAGCGCCAGCAGGGCGCGCGTGTCCATGCTGGGCGCCAGGCGGTGGCCCTCGCGGATGGCGGCCTCGGCCCGGGCCCAGTCGCCCACGCGCACGCAGGCGTGCGCCATGGCGATGTGCGAGTAGGAACTGGCGGGCGCGATCATCAGCGCCTGCTCCGCGACGCGGAGCCCCTCGGCGGGGTGGGAGAACGTGCCGAGCGCATCGGCGAGCATCACCAGGGTCAGCACGTTGGTCCCGTCGATGGCGACAGCCTCGCGCAGGTCGCGCAGGGCCGCCGCGCCGTCGCCGCGGTCGCGCAGCGCCTGGCCGCGCAGCGCCAGCACCATGGCGCGGGCGGAGGGGCCGAGCGCGGGGTGGGCCAGCACGCCGCCGAACGCCACGATCGCCGCATCGAGCTGGCCGTCGCGCGACATCATGGCGGCGTCGAGCGCCTCGTCCCACGGGCTGCTCGGATCCGCTGCCCGCAACGAATCGAGCGAAGCGCGGAAGGCGGCGCGGCCCGCCCGGTCCTGTGGGCCGGCCGTCCAGTTGGCGCTGAGGCAGGCGTAGGCGTAGAGCACGCGCGAGTCCACCGA
>CAZMQP010000065.1:0-10330 GCA_964568385.1 uncultured bacterium | reverse complement strand
CGCGCCCGGCGCGGGCGCTGCGGCCGTGCCGCCGCCTGCGGTGAGCCAGCCGAGCGCGTTGCGGCGCTGGACGACTGGCGAGGCGCTCGACGACCTTTTCGCGCGGGAATGGCAGCGGCGCGTCGGCGCCTCGGGGCTCGCCGGCTTCACGCTGCGGCTCGACTGGCTGCAGGCCGAGGCGCGCGCCGGCCGGCCGGCCGAGGCGCTGCTGCTCGATGAGCCCGACCTGCACGCGGCGCTCGTGCTGCGGCGCCTGGGCGACCGCTGGGTCTGCGGCCATGACGAGGGGGCGCATCTGGTGTTCGAGAACGCGCCGGACACGGCGGCGGGCGCTTCCGGCGAGGCGCTCCAGCGCGTGCTCGGGTTCCTGCGGGCGCATGCCGAGTTCCATCCGCTCGAAGTGGTCCTGCCCCACGTGCGCGGCGGCCCGCGCGGGCGGCGCGCCGGCCGGACGATCATCACCTCGCTGCGCACCGACGACCTGGGGCCGGGGGAGGCGCTGCAGCCGGCGATCGAGCGCGCGCGCGCGGCGGGCTTCGAGGCGCGGCTCGCCCAGAGCGCCTCGGAATGGGAGGCGTTCCACGCGCTGCTCGGCGGCGACCGGCGGCGGGCCGCCGCCTCGGCGGCGCAGGCCGAGCTGGACTGGGCCCCCCCCGATTCGCCGTGGCAGTGGCTGTTCGTCGCGGTGCGCGACGGAATCGTGCATGGTGGAGCGGGTGTCGCCTGGGCGCCGGGCGGCGCGGCCGACGCGCTCGTGCACGCCCACGATGAGGCGTGCCGGCAGGCGGGTGCGAACGTGCTGCTCGCCTGGGCGGCCCTGCAGCACGCGCGCGAGGCCGGTTGCCGCCGCCTCAACTGGCGTGCGGCGACGCGGTTCGAGCAGCAGTTCGGCGGGGAGCTGGTGGAGTTCGACCGCATCACCGTGAAGGCGTCGCGCGAGCGCGGCGGGGGCCCCGCGGGGCCGGCCGCCTCGTGATCGCGCCGGGACGCAGGGAGCCTGCCCCAGGGGCAGGCGGGGGACGACCAGGGAGGCCGTCATGAGTGGCACCGTCCGCGACGCGAGGCAGTCGTTCGACGAGTTCGTCCGCTGGACCATCGAGGCCGAGTACGGACCCGTGCAGCAGCACCTGCCGGCCGGCGAGCGCGAGGCGTTCGCCGACTACTACAAGAACCTGCCGCGTCCCGGGGACGAGCCGGCGATCCGGCGCTATCTGCGCGGCTTCTGGCGCAGCGACGCCGGCTGGACGGCGCGCTGGCTCGTGGACCGCGCCCGCGCCACCGGTCGGGCGCCGCGCGTGCTCGATGCCGGCTCCGGCTTCGGCACCTACAGCATGCTCTATGCCGCCGTCGGGGCCGAGGTGCTCGGCGCCGACCTTCGCCCCGACCGGCTCGACGCCGCCGAGAAGCGGCTCGCGTTCCACCGGGAACGGACCGGCCGGACCCTGCCCGTGCGCTACGCGCGCGCTGACCTGACGCGGGCGTGGGACGCACGCTACGACGCGGTGTGGGTCTACAACGCGCTCTCGCACATCGATCCGCTCGAGGGCTTCCTCGAGCAGGTGCGCACCCACCTCGAGCCCGGGGGCGTGCTGGTGGTGGGCGACATCAACGGGGCCCACCCGGAGCACCTCGCGCGCCTCCAGTCGCTGCGAGGTGACGACGTGCATCAGGTGTACACGGCGCCCGACGGCCAGCAGCACACCTACGCGGTCGAGCGCCCGTTCCCGCCCGCCGAACTGCGGCGCATCCTGGCGGCCAACGGCCTGCGGATGGTGCACCACGAGCTCTACTGGGGCGGGCTCGGCGCGCTGCCGGAACTGGTCTACCGCCTGACGATGGACCCGCTGCAGCGGCAGTGGTGGCTCGGCCACGGCATCGCGAGGCGGCAGCTGGCGGTGGCGACGGCGGCCTGAGGCGCCGGCCCGGCATGCGCATCCTGTTCCTGACCCAGTACTTCCCGCCCGAGACGGGTGCGGCCCCCGCGAGGGCGCTGCACCTGGCGCGCGCGCTCGTGCGCGCGGGGCACGAGGTGCGCGTGGTGACCGGGCTGCCGAATCATCCCTCGGGCGAGGTGGCCGCCGCCTATCGCGGCGCCGCGGGCCGGCGCGAACAGGTGGACGGCATCCTCGTCGAGCGCGTGTGGCTGTGGGCGAGTCCGCGCCGCACCGTGCTGACGCGGTTCGCCAATCACCTGAGCTACGCCGGGTTCGCGCTGGGGCCGGCGCTGCGCGGACCACGCCCGGACGTGGTGCTCGCCAGCACGCCGCCGCTCTTCCACGGCGTCACGGGGATGCTGGCGGCGCGCTGGCACCGCACGGCATTCGTGAACGACTGCCGCGACGACTGGCCGCATGCCGCGATCGCGCTGGGCGAGATGCGCGAGGGACTCGCGGCGCGCGTGCTCGAGGCGGTGTCGCGGTCGTTCCAGCGCCGCGCCGACCGCATCCTCGTCGTCACGCCCGGCATGCAGCGCCAGCTGGTCGCACGCGGCTTCGAGGCGCGCCGCCTCGTGTTCCTGCCCAATGGCGCCGACACCGAGCTGTTCCGGCCGGCTCCCGCGGCGGACCGTGCCGGCCGCGACTTCGTCGTGGTCTACGCGGGCACGCACGGGCTGGTGCACGGCATGGACGCGCTGCTTGACGCCGCCGGGCGGCTGGCGGGCGAGCGCGTGCGCCTGCGCTTCGTGGGCGATGGCGTCGCGCGGCCGGCGCTCGAGGCCCGCGCGCGCGAACGCGGGCTCGGTCACGTGACCTTCGAGGACAGCGTGCCGCCCGAGGCGCTGGTCGGCATCCTCCAGGCCAGCGACGCCTGCCTCGCCACCACGCGTTCGGGCGTGTTCGCCGGCGAGACCGTGCCCGTCAAGCTGTTCGATTCGCTCGCCTGCGGCGTGCCGCTGGTGGCGGCGGTGAGCGGCGACGCCGCCGAGGTGGTGGCCGCCTCGGGGGGCGGGCTCGTGGTGGACCCCGAGGATGGGGCCGCCATCGCGGCGGCCATCCTGCGGCTACGGGACGACGCCGAACTGCACCGGCGGCTCGCCGAGGCCGGTCCGCGCTGGGTGGCCGAGCACCGTTCGCGGCGCGCGCTCGGCGAGAGGGCCGCGGGCGTGCTCGAGGAGGTGCGCCGTGAGCGGCACGGCCGTGCGATCCCCCCTCAGCCCGGGGGATTCCACGGAGCGCTCAAGCGCACGCTCGACGTGCTGCTGTCGCTGGCCGGTCTCGTGGTCTCGGCGCCGCTCCTGATCGCGATCGCGGCCGCCGTCCGGCTCGACTCCGAGGGCCCGGTGTTGTTCCGGCAGCGCCGCAGCGGACGAGGCTCGAGCGAGTTCGTGATGCTCAAGTTCCGCAGCATGGCCGCCGGCACGCCGGACCTCGCCACCCACCTCGTGGACCCCGGCACCGTGCGGGTCACGCGGGTCGGCGCGTTCCTGCGCCGCACCAGCCTCGACGAACTGCCGCAGCTGTGGAACATCCTGTGCGGGGACATGTCGCTCGTCGGACCGCGCCCGGCCCTCTACAATCAGGACGACCTCATCGCCATGCGCCAGCAGGCGGGTGTGGACGCGCTGCGGCCCGGCCTCACCGGCTGGGCGCAGGTCAACGGCCGCGACGACATCCCCATGGACCTCAAGGTCGCGTACGATCGCGAATACCTCGAGCGCCTCTCGCTTCCCCTCGACTTCCAGATCCTCATCCGCACCGCGCTCGCGGTGTTCACCGCCCGGGGGGCCCGATGACCTCGACCACGCTGCCCCACGCGACTCCGGCTCCGCGCGCTCTGTGGGCGCAGGGGCTGGCGCTGCTCGCGATGGTGGCCCTGGTGCATCACCGCACGTTCGTGTCGCTGTGGCAGACCTGGAACACGAACGAGAACTACTCGCACGGGCCGCTGGTGCCGCTCGTCTCCCTGGCCCTCGTGTGGGACCGGCGCGAACGGCTCCGCCGCGCCCCGCTGCGGCCCGACGCACGCGGCCTCGCGCTGACCGCGGCCGCCTGCCTGATGCACGTGGTCGGGGTGCGCGCCGACGTGTTCGCGCTGCAGTGCTGGTCGCTGCTGCCGCTGCTGCTCGGGCTCGCGATCACGTTCCTCGGCACCGCACCGGCGCGGATGCTGGTCTTCCCGGTGCTCTACCTCGGCTTCATGATGGTGTTCCCGCCCGTGGTGATGAACCAACTCAGCTTCCAGCTCAAGGAGATCGCGCTGCACGCGGCGACGGCCGTGGCGCCGCTGCTGGGCGCCGCGATCGAGGTGGAGGGCACGTCCATCTTCGTGGGCGGCGGCGAGCTGCGGGTGGAGGACCCGTGCTCGGGGCTGAGATCGCTGCTGGCGCTGGCGGCCACGGGCACGCTGTTCGCCTATCTGCAGCCGGGCGGCGGATGGCGGCGGGCCGCCGTGCTGGCCGCCACCATCCCCATCGCCGTCGGCAGCAACGTCGTGCGCCTGCTGGCGCTGATCCTGGCCGCGCATGCGAAGGGCGTCGAGTGGGCGGCCGGCGCCTTCCATGATGTGATGGGGTATGTGCTCTACGGCGTGGCGCTGCTGGTGCTGGTCGGGATCCGCGGCCTGCTCTCCCCGCGCGCGTCGCGGAGGCCGGCATGATCCGGTTCCTGCTGACCTCGCTCATGCTGCTCGGCAGCGCGGCCGCGGTGTGGCTGCACCCGCCCATCGACCTCGAGGCGGGCCGCGGCCTGCTGCGTCAGGTGCCCAAGGCGTTCGGACCGTGGCAGGGCGTCGAACTGGCCTTTGAAGAGACGGTGGTGGACGAGCTCAGCGCCGATGACGTGCTGATCCGGCGCTACGAGTCGGGAGACCACGTCGCCTGGCTGTGCGTCGTCTACCATCAGAACCGGCGCTATGGCGCGCACGACCCGCTGGTCTGCTACGAGTCGCAGGGATTCGTGCTCAAGCAGGAAGGCCACCGCGAGGTGCAGCGGGCGGGCGGGGCGCCCATCGTGGTCAACTCGTTCCTCGCCGACCGGCGCGGACGGCAGCGGCTCGTCTGGTACTGGTGGACGACCGACGGCCTGACGACCTCCGACGCCTCGCGATTCCGCGGGCGCATGGCGCTGCTCGGCGCGCTCGAGAACCGATCGTGGGGCGCCTTCGTGCGGGTCGAGATGATCATCGGCCCGGGCGGTCGAGAGGCGGCCGAGCGCGCGCTCGAGGACTTCGCGACGCAGGTGGTCGCCGAACTGCCCGCCGTATTCGCGCGCGCCCGGCCGGACCTGCCGCCGTCGTGAACCCGCTCGAGCCGCTCGCCCTCGGGCTCGCGGCGGTGCGGCGCGGGCTCGGCGAGTTCCGCTCGCCGCCGCTCGCCCGCGGCTGGGCGCTGCTGGCGGCGGCCGCCACGGCCGCCGTGCTCGCACTCGCGTGGGCCGCACATCCGGCGGTGTCGTGGGCGCTCGCCCCGCTGCTCGAGCGCAGCGGTCTCGAGGGCGTGCTGCGCTACCCGGCGCACATGGAGCAGCTGCCCGCCCTGACCCGCCGCCTCGTGGAGACCCTTCGCGCGACGGTCGTGCCGGTATTGGCCGGGCTCACGATGATGGCGGCGCACGCCCGCTGGAACGGCCTGCCGGCACCGACGCGGGCGGCCTCGCTGCGGCGGGCGCCGGCGTACCTCGTCGTCATGCTGCCGGTGCTGCTGGCCGCCGCCGCCCTGCGTGCGGCGCTGCCGCTGCTCGACGAAGTGCGCCTGTCGTCCCTGACGCGCGCCGCGATCCCGCCGGCGGCGGGCGTGCTCACGGTGGCGTTGTACGCGTCGTGGGCGTGGATGCTGCCGCGCGTGGCGATCGGGCGCCTCGGCGTGGCCGACGCGTGGAGGGAGTGGCCGCGTCAGATGGCCCGCGGCTTCGCGCCGGCGCTGGTCGTGTCAGCGCTGATGGCGGCGGCGATGCTGCCCGCCGAACGCCTGCTGGACACGGCGCCCCAATGGGTGCGGACCGGGTGGCCCGATGCCGTCATCGCCTGTGCGCTCGTCGAGGTCGCCGCCGTGGTGGGCACCGGCTGGCTCTCGGCGGTGGCGATGGCGCTGCTGCACGAGGCCGTGCCGATGGACGAGGACCGTTCTTGAACGCCCGCCTCGCTCGCGTCGTCGCGATCGCGCTCGCGGTGCTGGCCTCGGGATGCGGGGACCGCGTGCTGTGGGACCGCTGGCAGGCGGAGCGCCTGCTCTGGCTCGCCGAGCGCGCCAGCGAGCGCGCGGGCCGCGGCAGCGAGGCCCTGCGCGCGCTGGAGCCCGCCTACGAGCGGATCGTCGCCGCCTACCCGGCCGCGCGCTGGTCGGCGCCGGCACGGCAGGCGGGTCCGGCGCGTGACGTGGCGGAAGTGGCGGCCCGCGCGCAGGGGCGGCTCGCCACGCTGGCGCTCGACCGCGGCGACGCCGGCCTCGCCGCCGACCGCGCCGAGCGGCTCGCCTCCGACTGGGCCGTCGTGCCCGACCTCGCCGCCCTCGGGTTCGCCCGCCTGGCCCAGGCGCGGATCCGGCTCGGGGACGAGGCCGGCGCGCAGGCGGCGCTCGAGGCGGTCCTCACGCACGTGCCGCTCGTCAGTGAGCACGGGTTCGGCATCCTGCGCGTGGCGGCCGAGGCGCCGCTCGATCTGGCGCGCCTGGCGCGCGCGCGCGGCGACGAGCCGGCGGCGCAGTCGGCGCTGCTGCGCGCCGAGGCGCGGGCGATCGAGGCGATGGCGCACGCGGGGCCCGAGCTGGCCGCGGCGCTGGCCGACCTGCGCTGGCAGTACCGCGCCGCGCGCGGGGACGTGACGGGGGCGCTGGCGATGGGCCATGCCCTCGCCCTGCAGGCGGACGAGGAGGCCCGCCTGCCGCGGCTGCTCGACCTCGCGCACGCAGCGCTCGGGCTGGGTCAGCCCGAGTCGGCGCTCGTCTACGCCCGCATCGCGGAGGAGGCGCCCGGCCGGCGGCTGGGGGCCGCGGCGATGCTCGTGCGCGCGCGCGCGCATCTGGCCGTGGCCGAGCCGGAGTCGGCGCTCACCACCCTCGACCGGCTCGCCGAGCGCTGGTACGACATCGGCACGCTGTCGCCCGAGGCGCGCTTCCTTCGCGCCGAGGCGCTGGCCGCGCTCGGCCGCGAGGAGGCCGCGCGCGCCGAGCGCAAGGCGCTGGTGGCCGCGCACCCGGCGCACGCGCTCGCTTTCCGGGCACTGCAGCGGATCGTGGCGCACCACACCCAGGCGGGGCAGGGAGAGCTCGCCCGGCTCGAGGGCGCCCAGGCGTTGGAGACGATCGACCGCACGCTGGCCCATCACCGCGACCCCGGCGTCCAGCGCGACGCGCTGCGGACGCGCAGCGAGATCCTCGATCTGCTCGGCCGCCGGGCCGAGGCCGACTCCGCCACGGTGGATCTGTTCGTGCGCTTCCCCGACGACTCGGCGGTGCAGGCGCGCCTGCTGGAGGCCGCCGACCGCTGGCCGGCGGCGTCCGCGGATCGTGCGGCCCTCTGGCGCCTGCGCATCGCCTCGCGCAGTATGAGCCCGGAGCTCCGCGCGCGGGCGCGCCGCGGGCTCCCGGAGGGCGACGCGCGATGAACTGGAGTTGGACGGCCTCTCCCGTGCAGGCGGCCGCGGTCACCGCGACCGCGCTCCTGCTCACGGCCATCGGGCTGCTCGCGCTGCTGCGCCGCGGCCATTGGCTCACGACGCTGCTGTTCTCCTCGGCGTTCCTCTCGTTCGCCGCCTTCCATGCGGGCACGGTCGGGCTCGTGCACGGCGTGAGCTTCGCCGGCGCCAGCGAGTGGGCCACCTACCTCGTGCGCGTCTCGGCGCTGGTGTCGTGGCTGTGGATGACCCTGAGCGTGGTGTTGGGGCGGCCCGATCCGCGCCAGCACCTGCGCCAGGCGGGCGCCTACCTGGCGCTGTCCCTGCTGGGCTGCCTCGTGCTCACCGCCATCGCCGGCTCCGCCGCCGTCATCCGCCGCGTCGATGGCATCGGCCCCGAGGCGGTCATCATCTTCGGGCCGCTGGGCAAGCTCTACCTGATGTACCTGGTGCTGGCGATGATGGTGGTGCTGATGAACCTCGAGAGCATGCTGCGCAATGCGCCCGTCGCGGCGCAGGAGCGCCTGCGCCCGCTCTTCCTGGCCATCCTCGTGGCCATCCTCGCGGAACTGCTCGTGGTCTCGGCGGCGCTGCTGCACGGCGGCCTGCGCGTGCGCTGGCTGGTGACCAGCGCCCCGGTCGTGTTCGCGGCGGGGTGCGTGGCGGCTCTGGCGCTGGCGCGCCGCCGGCTGTCGGACATGAGCGTGCCGGTGGCACGGCCGGTCATCTACTACTCGTCGGTGTCGCTGACGCTGGCCGGGGTGTTCCTGCTCGGCACCGCCATCCTCAGCCGGCTGGTGCCGGCGATGAGCGCCGAGTGGCGGCTGGGCGTGACGGTCTCGTTCCTCATCGCCGTGGGCGGCGGCGGACTGCTGCTGCTGGTGCATCCGGCGACCGGCCGCGCCATCCGCCGGTTCATCGACCGCAACCTGTACGCGAACCGCTACGACTACCGGCGCGAATGGGAGCGCGTGAGCACCGAGCTCTCGCCCAGCGCCCGCCCCGAGGAGATGTGCCGCCGCATCGAGGCGCTGGTGCTGTCGGTGTTCGACGCCGAGCGCGTCGCGATCTACCTGCGGGACGACCAGGGGGTGCTGCGGCGCTGCCACGGTGACCGCCGCCTGCCCGGCGAGATCGCCTTCTCCCACCCGGTCGCGCGCACGCTGGCGGCGCGGCGGACGCCGATCGTGTTCCGCGAACTCGACCGCGACCTCGATCATCTCGCGCTCGTCGTCGAGTCCGAACCGTGGCGCATGGGCATGGAGGCGGCGGTGTGCGCGCCGCTGGCGATGGGCGACGGCCTGGTCGGGGTGCTGTGGGTGTCGGCACGGCGCGGCGGCGAGCCGTGGTCGTGGGAGGACGTCGAGTTCCTGAGCGCGATGTCGCGCCACCTGGCGGCCTCGCTGTGGGCGGCGCAGCAGGCCGAGCACATGGCCGAGGCGCGCCAGCTGGAGTCCCTCCACCGCCTGTCGAGCTACGTGCTGCACGACATCAAGAACCAGGTCTCGGGACTGTCGCTGGTGGTCGAGAACGCCCGCCGTCACATGGGCAATCCCGAGTTCCAGCGCGATGCGATGGCCGTGGTCGAGCGCACGGTGGAGTCCCTGCGCGAGCTCATGGACCAGGTCTCGGGGGTCGGCCGCCAGCCGCCGCTGACGCGCGCGCCCGTGCGCGTGGGCGACCTCGTCGGCGACGCGCTCACCGCGTCGGGACTCGGGCTGGGTGAACGCCAGGGCGTGACGCTGGCCGTGGACGTCGCTCCCGCCGAACAGGAGGCGGTCGTGGACCGCCGCCGCATCGGCCGTGTGCTGGTCAACCTGCTCATCAACGCGCGCGAGGCGGTCTCCGACGCCGGCCGCATCTCGCTCGCCGTCACCCGGGAGCACGCCGGAGCCGGCGACTGGCTGGTGCTGGCCGTCTCGGACGACGGCCGCGGCATGAGCGAGGAGTTCATGCGCCACCGGCTGTTCCGGCCGTTCCAGACCACCAAGCGCGGCGGGCTCGGCATCGGACTCGCGCAGTGCCGCGGCATCGTCGAGGCGCATGGCGGCCGCATCGAGGTCGAGAGCGTGGTAGGCGAGGGCACGACCTTCCGCGTGCGTGTACCGTGGTGCGGCGAGGCGGCCGAGCCGCCGGCCGAACCCATGCCGACCCACGTCGCCGGAGATCCCCGATGAGCGCGGACCGCATCCTGATCGTGGACGACGAGGACAGCATCCGGAACCAGCTCAAGTGGGGGCTGGCCGGACAGTACGAGGTCGTGACCGCCGGGACGGCCGACGAGGCCCGCCGGATGCTGCGCGACGAGAAGCCGGCCGTGGTGACGCTCGATGTCACGCTCGGTCCCGCCGGCGCCCCGCCCGAGGGGCTCGCGCTGCTCGACGAGATCGTCGAGCGCTATCCGCACACCAAGGTCATCATGGTGACCGGCAACGACAGCCGCGAGCACGCCATCGCGGCCATCCGCCGCGGCGCGGTGGACTGGTACGCCAAGCCGATCCAGCTCGACGAGCTCAAGGTCATCCTGCGGCGCGCCCTGCACATCCGCGACATCGAGCAGGCGCAGAGCGCCGAGGCGCCCGCCTTCCGCCGGCGCTACCACCGGCTCATCGGCGAGTCGGAGGTCATGCGCAAGGTGTTCACGCTCATCCAGCGCGTCGCCCCCACCGACGCCGCCGTGCTGGTCACCGGCGAGAACGGCACCGGCAAGGAACTGGTGGCGCACGCGATCCACCAGGCGGGAGGCCGCCGCGACGAGCCGTTCGTGCCCATCAATTGCGGC
>CAZMQP010000064.1:5147-10406 GCA_964568385.1 uncultured bacterium | reverse complement strand
CGTGGCGTAGATGATGTCGAACCCGCTCACCCACAGGAACGCGAAGCACGCCAGCGCCAGCGCGACCTGCGGCGATTCGAGGCCGGGATGACCGGCGGCGTACCCGGCGAGCGGCGCCAGCGCCAGCGCCAGCCCGACGCCGAAGTGGCAGAACGGCGTGAAGCGCTTGAGGTAGGGGTAGAGCGCGAACACCGCGAGCGGGACCACGGCGACCTGCAGGAAGAAGCGTCCGAGCGCCGCGCACGCGGCGAGATACACCGCCGTGCTGAGCGCCAGCAGCCCCCATGCCTCGAGCAGCGACATGCGGCCGGCCGGCAGCTCGCGCACCTGCGTGCGCGGGTTCATCGCGTCGATCCGGCGGTCGATGATGCGGTTCATGCTCATCGCCGACGTGCGCGCCGACACGGCGGCCACCGCGATGAGCGCCCAGCGCGACCACGACAGCGCCGGCCCCGGCGCACTGAAGACGCCGGCCAGCAGCAGCGGCAGCGAGAACAGCGTGTGCTCGAGGCGCACGAACGAGGCGTAGGTCCGCAGGCGCTCGACGGCGGGCAGGGCGGGGGTGGCCATGGGTCCTCGGGAAGATGCCGCGAAGGCGGCGGAGAAGCGGGGAATCTAGCGCGCGGGCGCCACCGCCCGCCAACGCCGGGGCGTCAGCGGCGCCGGTCGGGCGCGTCGGTCAGCGCCACCTCCAGCCACGTGCGCCCCCCCGAATCGCGCCGCACCGCGAGCCTCAGCTGGCCGGCCCGTCCGCGGCCCTGGTAGCGCCAGAGGCCGGCGCTCTCGCGCACCATCGTGCCGTGCGCCCCGAGCGCGTCGGCCAGTTCGGCCTCGAGCCGCGGCGCGATGGCGCGGGCGATGCTGTCGGGCTCGACCCCATCGAGCTCGAGCATGAGCTCGAACGATTGCTCCGAGGTGCGATCCTCGGCGAACCGCCCGCCCGAAGTGCCCGCCGAGCGGCCGTCCATGCCCGTGCCGCGGGCGCCGGCGTCCATGGACCAGCGCACGAGGGCCGAGGGCTCGGCCCCCGTGCGGTCGAGCAGCGTCGCGAACCAGCGCACCACGCGCGACACCTCGCGCACCTCGCGCGCGCGCACGCCGCGGTCGTAGGCGGCGGCCGGCCGGTCAGTCACGGCGAGCGACACCGCCCAGAGCTGGTTGGCGGGCCAGCCCGGCCTCGGCTCCCCGCGCAGCCGCAGTTCGGCGACGCGATCGCCCGACAGCCACCGCCAGCGGCCGCCGCCGAACGGCAGCGCCTCGCGCGAGCGCAGCGACAGCGGCTCGCCCCCGGGCGCGAGGCGGTCGAGGTGGCGCTCGGCCATGCCGGAGGCCAGCGCCATCACGCTGTCCCATGGCGCCGAGGTGAGCTGCACGAGCACGATGCTCGAGTCCTCGAACGCGTATCCATGCCGGCCCACAGCGCGGCCGCTGCGATGGCTGGTGCCGCCGAGCACGGAGGCCGAGCGGCCGAGCGACTCGGCGAGCGCGGCGGCGAAGCCCGAACGGTTCGCCGTGTCGGTCCAGGACCGCAGGTCCGCGACCGCGGGCGACAGGAGCTCGGGCGTCGGCGGACCGGCAGAGTCGCGCGAGTCGGCCGTGCAGCCGGCGAGGGCGAGCAGCACGGCGGCGGCGCGAATGGGGCGAGCGAGCGGCATGCATCCTCCCGGGTCCGGCCGCAGGGTGGGCCGCGCCGGAAGCGCATGTCAATCGCCGGGCTGCCGAATCCGCTCGCGCAGATCACGCGACGGGCGCGGGAGGAGCGCTCCTGCCGTCCAGTGAAGGAGCGCCCTCCCACCCGATCGCCGGCCTGCCCCGTGAGCGAGCCGGCATCGGAGTCCACGCACGAACCGGGCCGGACACGCGCGCCGTCCGCTGCATCGCGCTGCCGCGCCGACAGCGACGGCCCGCTCACGCCGCCGTCGCTCGGACGACACCCACGGGCTCGCGCGTTGTCCGCTCCCAGCGCGGCCGATAGACTGCGCGCCCCCACACTCGGAGCCCCCATGTCCCTCCCGATCCTCTTCGCACTCGCGCTGACGGCGGCCGCTCCCGCGGACACGCAGGTCGTGCCGATGAGCGAGGTCATCGTCACCGGCACGCGCGTGCCGAGCAGCGCCCTGCGGGCGCCGGCCGCCGTCTCGGTGGTGCGCCGCGATGCGTTCGCCTCGAGCCGCGACATCAGCCTCAAGGATGCCCTGACGCTGGTGCCCGGGGTGTTCGTGCAGAGCCGCGGCGGCGCCCAGGATGTGCGCGTCACCATCCGCGGCTACGGCGCCCGCGGGAACGGCGACCGCTCCAACGCCGGCAACATGCGCGGGATCCGGGTGCTCACCGACGGCATCCCGGTCTCCGAGCCCGACGGCCGCACATCGCTCGACCTCGTGGACATGGGCGGCGCCGACCGCATCGAGGTCTCGCGCAGCAACGCCTCGGCGCTCTACGGCAACGCCTCGGGCGGCGTCATCCAGCTGCGCACCCGGCTCGCGTTCGACGAGCCGTTCGTCCGCTACGAGCAGCGAGCCGGCTCGTTCGGCTTCCACCGCGAGCAGGGCACGTTCGGGTTCACGAGCGGGCGCGGACGCGGCACGCTGACGCTGGCGAACAGCGCGTTCCAGGGCTGGCGCGAACACAGCGAGAGCTTCACGACCTCCGCGCATGCGCGCTTCGCCGCGCCGCTCGCCGAGGGCAGCCGGCTGCTGCTGCTCGCCGATGCGGTGAGCAACCTGAACCGCTTCCCGGGAGCGCTCACCGCCGCCGAACTCGCGGCCGATCCGCGCGCCGCGAACCCCACCTACGTCACGCGCGACGAGCGCCGGCTCAACCGGGTCGGCCGGCTCGCCGCCACGCTCGAGCAGGCGCTGCCGTCCTCGCAGCAGCTCCAGTTGTCGGCATTCGTCGAGCCCAAGGTGCTGCAGCGTTCCGAGCGCAACCGCTTCCGCGACTTCAGCCGCTTCCACGTCGGGGGCAGCGGCCTGTGGTCGTGGCGTCACGCCCTGGGCGACCGCGCGGCGGGCCAGCTGAGCATCGGCGCCGACGAGGCGCTCCAGGACGGGGCCATCCTCTTCTACAACGTGGCGCCGGGCGGCAATCGCGGCACCACCGTGGTGGCCAACAAGCGCGAGGGCGCCAACAGCGCCGGCGCGTTCGTGCAGCAGCAGGTGGACTGGGGCGAGCGCTGGAGCGCGCAGGTGGGCGTGCGCTACGACAACCTGTGGTACCTGAGCGAGGACCGCATCGCACCCCGGCTAAATGACACGCGGCGCTTCACGCAGTTCACGCCCAAGGCGGCGCTGTCATGGAGGGGCGGCGACTACACGCTGTTCGCGGCCCTGGGCGGCGGGGTCGAGGTGCCCGCCTTCAACGAGATCGATCCGCCGGCGCCATTCGACACCGCGACCGGGCTCAATCCGTTCCTCGACGCCATGACCTCGGTCACCTACGAGGCCGGCATCCGCGGCAGCGCCGAGACCGCCGCGGGCACGGTGCGCTACGACGCGGCGGTGTACTGGATCGAGGTGTCGAACGAGGTGGTGCCGTTCAATGGCGGCGCCTACTTCTTCACGGCCGGCGCCTCGCGCCGCCGCGGCATCGAGACCGCGCTCGACTGGCTGCCCGTGCCGCGGCTCACGCTGCGTGCGGCCGCGACGCTGTCCCGCAACGAGTACGTGGACTACCGCAACGAACTCGGCGACTTCGGTGGCAACCACGTCCCGGGGCTGCCGGACGTGTTCTTCGGAGCATCGGGCCGCTACGACCTGCCCGGGGGCCTGTCGCTGCGCGCCAGCGTCGATGGCGCGACCGACTACTTCGCCGACGATGCCAACCGGGAACGGACCCTGAGCTACGGCCTGCTCGGCGCCGGCCTCGACTGGCGCGGGCATTGGGGCGGCCGCGGCGTGCGGGCGTTCGTCTCGGGTGAGAACCTGCTCGACAAGGATCATGTCGCATCGGTGTTCATCAACGGCGTGAGCGGCCGGTACTTCGAGCCCGGGCTGCCGCGCAACGTGTCGGCGGGATTCACGCTCGACTGGCGGTGACCCCGCCGCAGGCCCGGGCACGAGCGGCCGCTCCCGCATCGCGGGGGCGGCCTTCGTGTTCGCACGCGAGCGGGACCGGGCGCTCCGGGTGCCCGGTATCCCACTCCGACGAGCAGTCGGCGGCGACCGTCCCCGGACGATCGGCCCCCGATGACGAACCTCCGGGTTCCGGTGCGCTCGCCGCTGCTCGTCGTCGTGGTGAGGCCTTGCGGCCTCGCGGGATGACTCACGCAAGTGCGGTGCCGAGGGCCTCCCGCCTGTATCGCGTTGGCGCGGCATCGGCGGAGCGCCCCGGGCCCGTCGCGGCATGGTCGGGCGCGGCGGGCGGCCGACAGGGCGGATCCGACCGCACACGAACCCCCGGAAATGAGCCCTTGACGGACTGCACAAGCGTGCACTAAGGTGCCGCACGTGCCGGGTCCGCACTGCGGACCAGATCTCGAAGGGGTCAGGACGACATGCTCAATCAGAGAGCCCGAGACATCCACGCCTTCATCCAGCAGTTCCGCCGTGAGCGCGGATCCGCTCCCACGATCCGCGAGATCGGGAAGGCGTTCCAGATCACCTCCACCAACGGCGTGCGCTACTACACGGACATGCTCGAGAAGGCGGGGATGATCAGCATCAAGCGCGGCGTGTCGCGTGGCATCGCCAGCACGCGCCGCGAGAGCGGCCCGACCGGGATCCCCATCCTGGGCCGCGTCGCCGCCGGACAGCCCATCACCGCCGAGGAGAACTTCGCGGGCTCGCTCGAGCTCGACGGGCTCTTCGGCGAGACCCGTGAGCTCTTCGCGCTGCAGGTGCGCGGGGACTCCATGATCGACGCCGGCATCCTCGAGGGCGACTACGTCGTCGTTCAGAAGCGCTCCGAGGCGCGCGCCGGCGACATCGTCGTGGCGCTGCTCGAGGACGAGGCCACCGTGAAGTACTACCAGCCCAGGCGCGGCCGTATCGAACTCGTGGCGGCCAATGCCGCCTACGCGCCCATCGTCGTCGGTCGCGATCGCTCGTTCCTCATCCTCGGCGTCGTGCGGGGTGTGATGCGCACGATCCGCTGAGTCCGCCGTACCGGACGGGAGCGAGCCCGCTCGCTCCCGTTCTTCTCACCCCCGCACTGCACATCCGTTCACTGGAATCCCCGCAGGAGGTGGCACCGTGGAACTCGATCTGGCTCCCCAGGTGAAGGACGCGTTGATGACTCGTTGGGAGCCCGTCTACCGCA
>CAZMQP010000064.1:0-5137 GCA_964568385.1 uncultured bacterium | reverse complement strand
GAGCACGCGGGGGCGGCGGCCGGTGCTCAAGGACAAGCACCTCGAGGCGCTGCACGGACTCATCGCCGACGCCTGCCTCGAGCGCGGCTACGACCTGATCGAGGTGGTCTCGGGGCACGACCACGTGCACGTCATCCTCGCCCTCCGGCCGACTCAGAGCATCGCCAGTGCGGTGCGCGAGCTCAAGGGCCGCACCACCATGGCGCTCATGCAGGACCACCCCGAGTTGCGCGTCTGGATGCGGGGCAACCTGCTGTGGGACGAGCGCTACGCGGTCGAGACCGTGAGCCCGCTGCGGCTCGAGCGCACGCGCGCGCGGCTGGCGCAGAGCCATCGCAACGCCCAGGACCCCATGCACCCCGAGGTGTGGGCCGCGGCGAGCTGACCCCCCGGCTCGCCCGGCCATTCGCATCGCGGTCCGCCGCGTGGCGCCCGCGCCCGCTCTCCTCGGGGGCGGACCGTCCGCACGGACCGCGTCCTGCACGCCGGCCATGGCGCCTCATCCCGCGCAGTCGTCCACCGCGCGCCATGGCCGGCGGGTCTCAACCGTTCGCGGCGGCGCCCCGCATCGCGACCGGCATCGGCTCCGCGCCGTTGGGCACGGACTCGACCGCGCGGAGCCCCGCCGCGGCCGGACGGTCCATGGCGGCGCTGCGCTCGGTCATGCCGAGCCAGTGGCCGGAGCGCTTCTGCTTGGCCAGCAGGTAGCTCGCGTTGTGCCGATTGGCCGGCATCACCAGCGGGATGCGGCCTTCCACCGGGATGCCGTGCTCGCGCAGCCCGTCGAGCTTGCGCGGGTTGTTGGTCAGCAGTCGCACGCTGCGCACGCCCAGTGCGCGGACCATCTCGGCCGCCACGTGGTAGTCGCGCTCGTCGTCGCCGAAGCCGAGCATGTGGTTGGCGTCCACGGTGTCGTGGCCGTGATCCTGCAGCGCGTAGGCGCGGATCTTGTTGGCGAGCCCGATGCCGCGGCCCTCCTGCCGCAGGTAGAGCAGCACGCCCATGGGCATGCGTCCCAGCATCTCGAGCGACGCCAGCAGCTGGTCGCGGCAGTCGCACCGCAGCGAGCCGAGCACGTCGCCGGTGAGACACTCGGAGTGCACGCGCATCGGCACGGCGGCCTGATCGCGCACCTGGCCGCGCACGATGGCGATGTGCTCGTCGCCGCGCCCATCGGCGGTGAACGCCACGGCCCGGAACTGGCCGTAGCGCGTGGGCAGATCGGCCACGGAGACCATCTGCACGGGGGTCGGGTCCTGCAGCGTGTCGGTGACCGTGGGCCGGGTGCGGGATTTCATCGCGTTCTCCTGAGGGGGTCGGGCTGCCTGGCCTCGTTCGATGCGCCCGGCCCCGGAACGTCGCGGAGAACCTCGTGTGACGAGGGGGGCGCCCGGCGCCCCGCTTTCGGCGTTCGTCCCGGCCCTCAGGCCTGCCCGGGCTGCGGCGCCTCGGGCGTGCCGCCCAGCGACGCCATGATCGCGGCCGCGAGTACGAGCATCGCGCCGACCAACTGCAGCGGACCGGGCGACTCGCCCAGCAGCAGGGCCGCCGCCACCACGGCGATGACGGGTTCGCTCGTGGCCAGGATGCCCGCCTCGGCCGCGCTCACCCGATGCAGGCCGATGTTGAAGAGCGCGAACGGCACGAGCGTCGAGAACAGGCCGAGCGCCAGGAACATCAGCCACAGGTCGGGCGGGTATCCGGCCGCCAGGATGGTCCATGGCGGTGTGACGAACGCCCAGAACACCGCCGCGATCGAGAACGTGTAGAGCAGCACGGTCTCGGGCGCGTACCGCGCGAGCCCTCGCTTCGTGTACAGGATGTAGAAGGCGAAGATGAACGCACTGGCGATGCCCACCGCCCATCCCACCGGGTCGTCGTGGCGCGAGCCGGGCTGGACCGCTCCCACCAGCAGCGCCGTGCCCAGCAGCGCACAGGCGAGCGAACCCCAGATGATGCCGCGCACCGGACGGCCGTGCAGCACGTCCCAGAGCACGATCAGGGATGGCGCGAGGTACTGGATCAGGATGGCGAGCCCCACGCCGAGTCGTGCGATGGCGAAGTAGTAGCTGCCCTGCACCGCCGCGACGCCGAACAGGCCCAGCACCACGAAGTAGCCCCAGTCGGCACGGGCCACCTTGAGCGCGCCCCGCCGCGCGACGAGCATCCAGGGCAGCAGCACCAGCACGGCGAAGACGAGCCGCAGTTCGACGGCGGTGAAGGGCGGCACCTGGCGGTCCCGGAACACGAACCGCGCGAGGGTGGCGCTCAGTCCCCAGAAGGCGGCGGCCGCGAGGATGTACCAGCGCCCGGCGGCGACCTGCGCGCGCGAGGGCTCAGAGGAGGCGGACACGCACCACCCGCCGCTCGAACGTGCGCAGGCCGCGCGCCAGGGTCAGCCGCAGCGACGTGCCGGGAGGGCCCTCGAGCCGGAGCCCGACCTGGTCGAGCGTCATGCCGTCCACGGGGGCGCCGTCGATGGCGCGCAGATGGTCGCCCACGCGGATGCCGGCCCGCGCCGCCGGCGATCCGGCGGCCACCGAGAGCACGCGCAGCCCGCGGTCACCGCGCCCGAGCTGCAGCCCGACGCTGGAGTACTCGTACTCGCGCACGTCGGGCCCGACCGCGCGCGGCGTCCACCACAGCACCTGCTCGCGGAAGTCGATCACCAGCCGGAAGCGCCGCGTGAAGCTGAACCCGAGCAGTCCGGCGACCTCGCGGTCGAGCGCACGGGTGAGCGCCTCGGCGAGCCCGCCCTGGATGATGCCCGCGTCCATCCGGTCCACCACCAGCGGGCGCTCGCCGCCCAGGAGCGAGAGCCGGGGCACGCGCACGAGCTGCAGTTCGGTCTCGCCGTAGAGCGTCGGGGACCGCAGGCCCTTCACGCTCGGCCAGCCGCGCTGCGGCCGGCCGACGCGCGCGAGCGCGCGCTCGAAGAACACCGTCTTGGTCGCGCCGGTGTCGAGCAGCATGAGCAGCGTGTCGCGCACGCCAGGCAGCCGCGCGTGCACCGCGATCTTGCCGTCGCCGAGCCGCTCGTAGCGCATGGGCGCGGCATCGCGCGTGAGCACCTCGGCGAGGCGGGTTCGCGAGCGCGCGACCGGGTCGGGGGCCGCGCCGCGCTCGCCGCCGCGCACCAGCAGCAGTTCGCCGCGGGCGTCGTCGAGCACCAGCGCGTCGTCGCGGAACAGGTCGGCGCCCAGCAGCCCGGCGACGTCGCGGTCGGTCGCGCGCCGAACCTCGGAGAGGTCGAGCGAGAGCACGGGCTCGATGCGGTCGCGGCTGAACGCGCCGAGTCCGAGCCTCGGCACGGGCTCGGTGAGCAGCCGCATGGTGGCGTCGCCGATCGCACGGGAGCGATGCCCCATCGCGCGCGCGAAGGCGCTGTCGAGGGCCAGGTAGCCGGCGCCGGTGTCGAGCAGGAAGACCGCCGTGGTGTCGCGCGTGAGGCCGCGGACGGGCAGCGTCATCAGGATGGCGCCATCGAGCGTGACGTGGCGGAGGGTGTCCACGTGCGCTGACGAAATGCTATAACTTGTTGTAGGACAGCAGATTATAGATACTAGAGCGGCCATCGCCCAGGCGATCGGACCCCGCCCGGTCTCGCCGCGCGCCCGCAGCGCACCGCCCCGGGGGATCACCTGCCGCGAGCGTCGCCGAGGGAGACCGAGGCCGACGAGGCGTCGAGCATGGTGCAGCGGCCCGAGAAGAACACGCCGGGCTCCATCACCACGTTGATGGCCGAGACATCCCCCTCGACCCGCGCGCCGGTCTTCATCTCGATGGAGCCGAGGGCCCGGATGTTGCCGACGACCTTGCCCTTGACCAGCGCCTCCTTCACCTCGACATCGGCGCGCATCACACCATGCTCGCCGATCTCGAGCCGGTCGCAGTTGAGGATGTCACCCTCGAACTCGCCGTCGATCTGGAGCGTGCCCGTCACCATGAGCGTGCCGCGGAAACTGGAGCTCACCCCGATCACCGTGATCGACGGCGCCTGCTCTTCCTGCACATGCTTGCTCCGGAACATCGGGCCCCCCTTCGAGCCGTTCCCTCGGCTCGGGCTGCCTTCCACTGGCCTGTCGGTGCCGGTCCGACCGCTCCGGCACGGGTCCGTCCGCTCGCCTCGAGGGCGTGGCGGTTACAGGACGCCCCACGCCTCGAGCAGGCGCTCGAGGTCCTCCTGGGTGTAGAACTCGAACTCGACCTTGCCGCCCTTGCGCCCCGGCTTGATCGCCACGTGCGTGCCGAACTGCTGCTGCAGCTTGGTCTCGAACTCGGCCGTGCCGTCGAGCCTGGCCTTGCGCGGGCGCGAGTGCACCGTGCGCTGGCGCCGGCGTACGAACGCCTCGGTGCGGCGGACCGAGAACCCCTTGTTCGCGACATAGCGCGCCGCGGCAAGGATGTCGCCCGGCTTCTCCAAGCCCAGCAACGCCCTACCGTTTCCTGCCGACAGTGTTCCACGTGAAACCATCTCCATCACCTCGGGCGGAAGCCCGAGCAGGCGGAGGCTGTTCGAGATCGAGCTGCGCTGCTTGCCGACCCGCTCCGAGAGCTGATCGTGGGTCAGCCCCACGGTCTCGATGAGCGCCTGGTAGGCGCGCGCCTCGTCGATCGGGTTGAGGTCCTCGCGCTGGATGTTCTCGACCAGCGCCAGCTCCATCATCTCGCGGTCGTCGTAGTCGCGGAGGATGGCGGGCACACGCTCGAGACCGACCTGCTGGGCCGCGCGCAGGCGCCGCTCGCCGGCGACGAGCTGGTAGTCGCCCTCGCCGAGCCGCCGCACCAGCACGGGCTGGATGATGCCGTTGGCGCGGATGGAGTCGGCCAGCTCGCCCAGGGACTCGTCGTCGAAACGCCGCCTCGGCTGGAACGGGTTGGGCCCGATGGAACCGATGGGGAGCTCGGCGACGGCGTCGGTGGCGGAAGCCGCAGCCGCCGGAAGCGCATCGGCGACGGCCGTGCGACCGGCGGTCGCCTCGGCGGCGGCCGAGGTGGAGATGAGGGCCTCGAGACCGCGGCCCAGGACCTTCCTACTCATGTTCGAGCACCTCCCGGGCGAGATCCCGGTAGCTGTCCGCACCACTGGAGTGCGGATCGTAGAGCACGATGGGCTTGCCGAACGAGGGCGCCTCGC
>CAZMQP010000063.1:0-10567 GCA_964568385.1 uncultured bacterium | reverse complement strand
TACGCGGGCCTCGGGCCCGTGGGTCCGGCCGCCGCCTCGGTGGTAGCGCAGTCCGTACTTCTCGAGATAGGCGCGGTCGGCGTGCCCGGGCCGGAACACGTCCTTGAGGGCGTCGTAGTCCTTGGAGCGGGCGTCGGCATTGCGCACGAGCATGGCGATCGGCGAGCCGAGCGAGACGCCCTCGAACACCCCCGAGAGGATCTCGACCTGGTCCGCCTCCTGGCGCTGCGTGGTCAGCGCGCTCTGTCCGGGGCGGCGGCGGTCGAGCTCGCGCTCGATCGCCGCCGCGTCCACCGCGAACCCGGGCGGCATGCCGTCCACCACCACGCCCACGCCGGCGCCGTGCGACTCGCCGAACGTGGTGATGCGGAACAGGTGGCCGAAGGTCGAGCTCACCGCCGCCGCTCGCCCGGCTTGCGCCGCGCCGGCTTGGGCCCGGCCGGCTTGCGCGGCGCGCGCCTCGGCGCCCGGGCCGGCTTGGGCCGCGTGAAGGCGGCGTTGACCCTGGTGCGGAAGGCGAGGTGGTCCTTCACCATGCGCTCGAACTGGTAGAGGTAGGTGGGGCGGATGTCGGCCCGCGCCGCCTCGATCCAGGTCTCGCAGCGCGCCCACGTCACCACGTCCTCGCCGGTGTGGTCGAAGAACAGGTCCGCGTGCAGCACGCCGCGGTTCACCAGCGTCCCCACCATCTCCCAGTAGGAGATGGTCATGCGGAACCAGCGGTCCTCCATGGAATGCGTGAGGTAGCGCTCCTTGATCTCGCTCCAGCTCGCGGGCTTGAACTCGGTGAGGAACCACTGCCGCGCCCGGCGCAGCTCGGGCTCCCGGCGCATCTCGTAGAGCTGCAGCAGCAACTGCGCGTCGGCGTGCGTCGGCTGGCGGGCCATCGTCACTCCCCCTTCCATTCGGGCAGACGGCCCGGGGTCCACGGCGCGCCGGCGGCTTCCGCGCGGCGCTCCAGATCGGCGAGGTCGGCGAGGATACCGCGCAATGCCGCGATCTCGCGCGTCAGGTCCTGCGAGGCGATCTCGGCGTTGCGCCGGTGGGTCGCCGTCGGCGCGCTCGTCGAGGTCCAGCTGCCGTACACGACCTGGTTGACGCGCTCGAGCAGCGAGGGCGGCACCGGCTCGTTGCGCGCCGCCAGCACGCGGTCGCCCTGCAGCCGGACGCCCACCTCCTGGCACCGGCGCTCGAGCGCGAGCGCCTCGCGCCGCATCGCCTCGGGCGCCCGCGGCGTGTCGTCGAGGGCGGCCTTCAGATGCAGGGCGCGCTGCGTGGCGTCGCCGAGCGCGCGCGCCGTGCCGAGCGCCGAGCGCTGCAGGCTCGCCACCTCGGCGTGGAAGGCCACCAGCGCGGCGCGGTCGGGCGCGGGCAGCGTGGTGTTGTCGAGCGGCACGCACTCGAACGCGACCGGATCGCCGAGGGCCGTCGTGACGCCGTCCACGCGTTCGGCGAGCTGCACCTGGTAGCGGCCGGGCAGCGCCAGCGGGCCCACGGGATCGGAGCCGAAGTCGCCGCGGGTGCGGCCGCCCAGCTGGGTCGGCACGCTCGCCGGCCAGCGCAGGTCCCACGCAACGCGGTGGAAGCCGGCCTCGGCGGGGCCGGTCAGGCGCCGCACCACCTGCCCGCGCGCATCGGTCACGGTGAGCACCATCGTGGGCGGCTCCTCGCGGTCCTCGGCGCGCAGCGCATCCCACGTCGGGTAGGGATTGCCGCCGCCGGCCTTGGCCGCCTCCTTCTCGCGCTCGCGCCGCGCCTCGCGCAGGCTCTTGCGGCCGTCCTTGAGACGGTAGGTGAAGATGGCGCCGAAGGGCGGGTTCTCGGCGAAGAAGTGCATCTCCCCCTGCTCGGCGCGCCCCTCGCCGCCGAGCGGCGAGGCGGGCACGTACATGAGCGCGGGCTTGACCGGGTAGAGCGCCGCCTTCTGCTCCAGCATCGCCGGGGTGGTGGCGCGCAGCGGCGAGTAGTCGTCGAGCACGTAGAGGCCGCGGCTGAACGAGCCCACCACCAGGTCGTTCTCGCGCTTCTGGATGGCCAGGTCGCGCACGCACAGGACCGGCAGCCCGCCCTTGAGGGCGAACCAGTTCCGGCCGCCGTCCTTGGTGCAGAAGACGCCGAACTCGGTGCCGGCGAAGAGCAGGTCGGGATCCACGTGGTCCTCGACGAGGGCGTACACCGAGCCGTTCTCCGGCAGGCCGGCGGTGATGAGCCGCCACGTGCGGCCGAGGTCCTCGCTGCGGTGGATGTACGGCTTGTAGTCGCCCATCTTGTGGCGGTCGAAGGCCGCGTACACGCGCGTCCGGGAGTGCTGCGAGGCGACCACGCGCGAGACGTAGGACCACTCCCCGACGAGCGGGGCCGAGTCGAACCGCCGCCAGGCGCCGCCGCCGTCCTCGCTGATCTGGATCAGCCCGTCGTCGGTGCCCACCAGCAGCAGGCCCTCCTGCAGCGGCGACTCGTCGAACGAGACGATGTTGCCGAACAGCGAGGTCGAGGCGTTCTTGGAGACCGCGTCCACGCTCCAGATGCGGCCCATCACCGGCAGCTGGTTGCGGTCGGTCTGCCGCGTCAGGTCGGGACTCACGGGCCGCCACGCGTCGCCGCGGTCGTCGCTGCGGTAGACGCGCTGCGAGGCGAAGTAAAGACGCGCCGGCGCATGCGGCGAGATGTTGAGCGGGCTGTCCCAGTTCCACCGCGCCGGGTCCTCGCCGGGCTCGGTCTGCGGCTGGATGTCCACGCTCTCGCCGCTGCGGCGGTCGAAGCGCACGAGGCCGGCATGCTGGTACTGCGCATAGATGATGTCGGGGTTCGAGGGATCCACGCGCGGCTGGAAGCCGTCGCCGCCCAGCAGGATGAACCAATCGCTGCTGCGGATGCCGTTGTCGTTGGCGGTGCGGGACGGGCCGCCCTGCGTGTTGTTGTCCTGCGTGCCGCCGTACACGTGATAGAAGGGGCGCGCGTCGTCGAGCGCGATCTTGTAGAACTGGGTGATGGGCAGGTTGGTGAAGAACTTCCAGGTGGCGCCGCGGTCGAACGACTCGTAGAGCCCGCCGTCGCCGCCGACGAGCAGGTGGCGGCTGTCGGTGGGGTCCACCCAGACGACGTGGTCGTCCACGTGGCGGGCGCGGTTGCCGAGCCGGCGCCACGTGCGGCCGCCGTCGTCACTCGTCTGCAGGAACGTGTCGATCAGGTAGAGGCGGCCCGCCACCGAGGGGTCGCTGAAGATCTCCTGGTAGTACTGCGGGCTCGACGACACGTAGCCGTTCAGCTTCTCCCAGTTCATCCCGCCGTCGGCGGAGCGGTAGGTGCCCGAGGCCTCGTGCTGCGCCTCGATGGTCGCCGTGATCACGCCCGGCTCGTGCGGCGACACCGTGAGGCCGATGCGCCCCATGTCGCCCGAGGGCAGCCCGTTCTTGAGCCGCGTCCACGTCTCCCCCGCGTCGGTGCTCTTCCACAGGCCGCTGCCGGGGCCGCCGTTGAGCAGCGTCCACACCTTGCGGTGCCGCTGGTAGGTGGCGGCGTAGAGCACGTTCGGGTCGCGCGGATCGAAGTGGACCTCGTTGGCGCCGGTCCACTCGTCCACGGCCAGCACCCGGCGCCACGACTTGCCGCCGTCGGTGGTCTTGTACACGCCGCGGTCGCCGCCCGGGCTCCACAGCGGGCCGAACGCCGCGACGAACACCGTCTTCGAGTCCTCGGGGTGCACGCGCACCATGCCGATGCTGCCCGAGGCCTTGAGCCCGAGGTTCGTCCAGCTGCGGCCGCCGTCGTCGGAGCGGTACACGCCGTCGCCCCAGCCCACCGAGCGCTGGCTGTTGTTCTCCCCCGTGCCCACCCACACGGTGATCGGGTGGCGCGGGTCGAGCGTCACGCAGCCGATGCTCGAGGTGCCCTGGCCGTCGAAGACGGGCTTCCAGCTCGTGCCGGCGTTGGTCGTCTTCCAGACGCCGCCATAGGCCGCCGCCACGTACCACGTGCTGCGGTCGCCCGGATGCACCGCGAGGTCCGCGATGCGTCCCGAGGTGAGCGCGGGGCCCAGCGAGCGGAACTTGAGTCCCGAGAAGGTGGAGCCGTCGAAGGCGGCGGACTTGCCGCTCTTGGCCGCGGCGGGGGCCTTGGTGGTGGCGGGCGCGGCGGCGGCCGGCGCGGCGAGCGAGAGCGAGGCGGCGAGCAGCGGGGCGAAGATCCGCGTCATGGGGGGCGGGTCCTGATGGCGGTGGACGTGGCGCCCTCACACGAGCGGGGCGCGGGAGGTCCGCGAGTTAGCGGCAGGCGGCATCGGCCGTCAATCGGCCGCGCCCCGGCGCGGAAGGGGCGGCGCCCGGCGCGGCGCCGGGGGCGTGCCGGAGGCGCCTCGGTGTGGCAGAGTCCCGCTCCATGGACCGCTCCGCCGGCCGCTTCGGCGACCTCTCGATCGATGCCGACATCGCCCGGGCGCAGACGCTGCCCGCCTGGGTCTACTCGGACGCGGACGCGCTGGCGGCGGTGCGCGAGCGCGTGTTCGCCCGCAGCTGGCAGTTCGTGACCGACGAGTCGCGCGTCAAGGTGCCGGGCCAGGTGCACCCCTTCGTGCTGCTCGAGGGCTTCCTCGACGAGCCGCTCGTCTTCACGCGCGACCGCGCCGACCGGCTGCACTGCCTGTCCAACGTGTGCACCCATCGCGGCACGCTCGTGTGCGAGGGCGACGCCGTCGAGTCGTCGCTGCGCTGCCGCTACCACGGGCGGCGCTTCCATCTCGACGGCCGCTTCCAGTCCATGCCGGAGTTCGAGGGCGCCGAAGGGTTCCCGAGCGCGAGCGACGACCTGCCGCGCATCGCGTTCGGCGCCTGGCGCAGCTTCCTGTTCGCCTCGCTCGGACCGGACGCGCCGCTCGCGGCGCTGGTCGCGCCGCTCGAGGCGCGCTGCGGGTTCCTGCCGGTCGAGCAGGCGGTGTTCCGGCCCGAGCGGTCGCGCGAGTACCTCGTGCACGCCAACTGGGCGCTCTACTGCGACAACTACCTCGAAGGGTTCCACATCCCCTACGTGCACGCCGGCCTCGCGCAGTCGCTCGACTACAGCCGGTACCGCACCGAGCTGTTCGACGGCTCGAGCCTGCAGCTCGGCGTCGCCGCCGAGGGCGAGGACGCGCTCGCGCTGCCCGCCGGCCACCCGGACCACGGCACGCGCATCGCCGCGTGGTACTGGTGGCTGTGGCCCAACACGATGATCAACGTCTATCCGTGGGGCATCAGCGTGAACGTGGTGCGGCCGCTCGCGGTGGACCGCACCAAGGTGAGCTTCCTCGCCTACGTGTGGGACGAGTCGCGGCTGGGCTCGGGCGCCGGAGCCGCGCTCGATCGCGTCGAGCGCGAGGACGAGGTCATCGTCGAGAGCGTGCAGAAGGGCACCCGCTCTCGCGCCTACGTGCGCGGGCGCTACTCCCCCACCAGGGAGCAGGGCGTGCATCACTTCCACCGCATGCTGGCCGGGGCGCTGCGCCCTCCGGCCTGAGGGTCGTCCATGACCCCGCCTCGGCGCAGCCCGCCCATGCATGCCGGACCGAGGCGCGCGCATGCCGGCTGAGCCCGGCGCCGCGGGCGTCTCGCTCAAGCGGGCGCTCGGCACGCGCGACGTCGCGTTGCTCACGATGGGCGCGGTCATCGGCACCGGCATCTTCCTCACCCCCGGCAGCGTGGTCGCCGCGGTCGGCGCCGCGGCCTCACCGTGGGTGTGGCTCGCGGGCGGACTCCTGACGCTGGCGGGCGCGCTCACCTACGCCGAACTCGGCGCCATGTACCCGCGGGCCGGAGGCCTCTACCACTTCCTCAAGGAGGCCTACGGGCCGGTGTGGGGATTCCTCTACGGCTGGTGCTGCCTGCTCGTCATCATGAGCGGCGGCATCGCCGCGATCGCGGTGGGCTTCGGCGAGTACCTGGGCGCCTTCCTGCCCGTCTTCTCGAGCGCGCACGTCGTGGGGCAGGCGGGGGCGTGGTCGGTCAGCGGCGCCCAGCTCGCGGCGGCGGCCGCGATCGTGGTGCTGACGGCGGTGAATCATGCCGGGATCGAGGCCGGCGCCGGGCTGCAGGCGGTGTTCACCGTGGCCAAGCTCGGGGCCGTCGCCGCGCTCATCGGCTTCGGCCTGCTGGCGCCGCCGCTCACCCCCGCGTCTCCCGCGCTGGCGCTGCCCGCCGCCGGGCTGCTCCCCTTCGCGGTGGCGTTCGGAGCGGCGATGGTCGCCGCGCTGTGGACCTACGACGGCTGGTACGCCGCCACGTTCTCGGCCGGCGAGGTCCGCCGGCCGGAGCGCAGCCTGCCGCGCGGCCTGCTGGCGGGGGTCGCCGCCGTGATGCTGCTCTACGGCGGGCTCTCACACGTCTACCTGCGCGCGCTGCCCGAGGCCCAGCTCGCGGCCTCCACGCGCGTGGCCGAGGACGCCGCCCGCGCGCTGTTCGGCGAGGGCGCGGCCCGCGCGATGACACTGGCCGTGGTGGTGTCGGCGTTCGGCTGCCTCGCCGCGACCATCCTCTACTCCTCGCGCCTCTACCAGCCGATGGCGGCCGACGGCCTCTTCTTCCGCCGCGTCGCCCGCATCCACCCGCGCTTCCGGACCCCGGTCGCGGCGCTGTGGATGCAGAGCACGTGGGCGGTGGCGCTGGCGCTCACGGGCAGCTACTCGCAGCTCTTCACCTTCGTCACCTTCGGCGGCGTGTTGTTCCACGTCGCCGCGGGGCTGGCGCTGTTCCGGCTGCGCGCGATCGCGCCGCTCGCGGCCCGCCCCTATCGCGCCTTCGGCCACCCGCTCGTGCCGGCGCTGTTCGTGGCGGGCATGCTGCTGCTCACGCTGAGCACGCTGGCCGGATCGCCCCGCGAATCGCTGCTGGGGCTGCTGCTCATCGCGTCGGGCCTGCCGGCCTACGCGTGGTGGCGCCGGCGCGGCTAGCCGCGAGAGGGCTCGGCTTCTCCGGCGCCGCGCGCGGCGCGGCGCAGCCGCCGGGCCGCGCCCCGCAGGGCGTGCACCGCATGGCCGCCGAGGCACGCCGCCAGTTCCGCCCGCAGGATCTGGCGCTGGCGCCAGGGCAGACCGCTCCGCGAAACGGTCTCCAGCGCCGAGGCGGTGACCGCGCGCCACGACGCGAAACCGAACCGCCACGAGCGCGACAGGCTCTGCGGCTGGTAGATCTTGGTGCAGAGCGTCTCTCGGACATGCGCGAAGCCCCCGAGCAGGCTCAGGTGCAGCAGCCACGGCCAGTCGGCCGAGAACTCCCCCGCCGCATGGCGGCGCAGCCCGCCGATGGTGCGCGCGGCCGAGGCGCGGAAGACGCCGCGATTGGGCACCCACCAGGACCCGGACTGGCACGCGACGCGCCGCGCGCGTGCGAGCGCATCGGCGAGGCCGTCGAGTTCGGTGTAGGTCTTGTGCGTGCGCGTGCCCTCGGCCTCGACCAGCTCGAGGTCCGTGAACGCGAGCACGGCGCCGGGCTGCGCCTCGAGCGCCGCCACGCAGCGTTCGATGTAGGTGGGCGCGAGCAGGTCGTCCTGGAACGCGAACAGCAGCAGGTCGCCGTCGGCCGCCGCGAGGAGCGCGTTCACGTTGCCGACCCAGCCGAGGTTGCGCGGCTGGCGCACCAGCCGGAACCGGGGGTCGCGCCGCACGAACGACTCCGCGATCCCGGCGCTGGCGTCGGGCGAGGCGTCGTCGGAGATCAGCACGTCGAGTGGCGCATACGTCTGGCGCTCGAGGTGCGCGAGCGTCTCGGCGAGGAACCCGGCGGCGCGCCACACCGGCACCAGCGCCGTGACGCGCGGGCGTCCCGGGCCCGCGCTCACGTGCAGCCCCCGCGCAGCGCCTCGATGCGGTCGGCCGCCTCGAGCGCGAATCGGGGCGCCGTGGTGAGCTTGCCCGGGTCCACGCTGTGGTAGCCGCCGGCCGAGGTCACGCCGATCCGGGAGCGGTCGTGCAGGCCGCTGCCGGGGTCGTCCACATCGGAGCGGCCGATGGCCACGATCGCCCCGGCATCCACCTGCTGCGCGCTCGCCGCCCCGATCCCCGGGTACCAGTCGTCGAGGGCCGCGAGGATGGCGGCGCCCACCGCACGCGCCGCCTCGGGCTCGGACTCCCCGCGGCAGCCGGCATCCCAGGCGCGCGGAGGTTCCACCTCGGTGCTCCAGCCCCGCAGCCCCGCCGGGTACCACGACAGGTAGGCGGTTCCGTCCGGCCGCACCACGACGTCGCCGTAGCGCCCGAGCACGATGGTCACCGAGGGCGCCCCGTGGAGCGACTCGGGCAGCCGCGCGATGACGCGGTACTTGAGCCGGTGCAGCAGTCCCGCTGGCGGATCGATGCCGAGCTGCCGGTCCAGCGCCGGGCGGCGCTCCCACGTGGCGTTCACCACCTGCGCGGCATGAAGGGTCCACGGGCCCATCGGGCCGTCGCCCGAGACGGCGAACCCGCCGCGTGTGCGCTCGATCGTGCGCACGCGCCGGGAGGGCAGGAACGTCAGCGGCTCCGCCCGTATGATCGCGCCGCGCAGCGCGTCGGCGAGCACGTCGGGGTCGATGGCGCGTTCGGCCGTTCGGAACGCGCCATCGACGCGGTCGGGGCCGTAGCGGGCGGCCACCTCGCCGGACGAGGCGGGCCGCGCCAGCTCGGCCGGGCGCTCGCCCAGGTAGTCGAGCGACGGGTCCTCGGCCAGCCGCTCGCGGCAGTGCCGGCCGAGCGCGTCGTAGTGCGCCGACAGGGCCGCGGCCGGGAGCACCGAGTCGCGGGCGACGAGGTAGTCGAAGGGCGTCGACCGCACCATCCACGCGTCGCGCCCGCCCAGCCACCGCGACACGATCCGCCGGAACGTCAGGGCGCCCTCGAGCTGGGTGAGCGCGGTCGTGCCGCCGGCGTCGTTGGCGTAGATGAGCCCGAGGTGGATCTTGCCCTCGTTGCGCCGGCTGGCCCGGTTGAGCGGAGCCTCGTCCTGGTCGAGCAGCGTCGCCGCGATGCCGCGGCGGGCCAGCTCGAGCGCGATACCCGCGCCCTGGAGTCCGGCGCCGAGCACGAGGATCTCCGTCTGGGAGGGCGCTGCGGGCATGCGGTGGCCGTCCTCGGGGACTAGGTCTCCAGCGCCCCTCCGCACGAGGATCCCGCACCCGCCGTGCAGCCGAAGCAGTGCCGCTCGGTGCGGATGCGCCGATGCAGATCACCGCTCTCGAGCAGACCGGCCAGCGTCGTCGGCGCGCCGAACCCCAGCGTCATGTCGAGCATCTGGTTGAAGTCGCAGTCGTACAGGCGCCCATCATAGCCGACCGAGAGCGTGTTGCGGCACATCAGCCCCGCGACCGCGGCCGGGTTGAACGACGCGACCAGGAGCTCGGCGTAGCGCTGCAGATTGCCCGAGCGCTCGAGGTACTCGAGGTAGCGGCTGATCGGCATGTTGGTGATGGTGAACAGGCGGTCGAAGTGCACGCCGTGGCGCGACTCGAGCTCGCGGCGGTAGTCGCGCTCGAGCGAGGCCTGCTGGCCGGGCAGGAACGCGCCCACCGGGTTGTGCACGAGGTTCAGCCGCCGCCTGCCGTCGCGGCCGTAGCCCGCGGCGTTCAGGCGCCGCAGCGCCTCGATGCTCTGGCCGTCGGTGCCCTGGCTGCGGAACGACGGCAGCGACGCCACCACCTCCACCTCGTGCGCGGCCAGGAAGTCGACGAGCCCGGCGTGCGGCGCGGTGAGCAGGATGGTCAGGTTGCAGCGGTCCATCACATGGCGGCCGAGCGCGCGCGCCTGCTCGACCAGCCAGCGGAACTGCGGGTTCAGCTCGGGGGCGCCGCCGGTGAGGTCGAGCGTGGGGATGTCGTGGCGGCGCAGCACCTCGATCACCTGCTCCGCCGTCTCGCGCGTCATGACCTCGCGCCGGTCCGGTCCGGCGTCCACGTGGCAGTGGGCGCAGGTCTGGTTGCACAAGCGGCCGACGTTGACCTGCAGCACCTCGATGCGCGTGGTCTCGAGCACCGGCAGGCCGTGCTCGCCGAGCACGCGGTCGAAGACCGGGATGCCGGTCGCCTCGAGTTGCGCGAGCTGCTGGGCGGGGTCCACAAGGCGCGAGGCGCGCGAGAGCAGCGAGGTCACCGCGGGAGGCGTCATCGCCTCACATCCCCAGCTTCTCGGCGATGGTCCGCATCTGCACGCCGTGCGCGAGCGAGGCGCCACCGCGGATCGCGTTGGCCACATGCACGGCCTCGGTCATCTGGTCGAGGTCGGCGCCCTGCTGGAGGCAGGCCTGCGAGTAGGCGTCGATGCAGTACGGGCACTGCACCGCGTGCGAGACGGCGAGCGCGATGAGGCTCTTCTCGCGCTGCGACAGCGCACCCTCCGCGAACACCGCTCCATAGTAGTCCGAGAACTTGGCCCACAGCTCGGGGCGGTTCTTGCCCATGTCGGGGAACTTGCCGAGGTCGTGCGAATGGTAATAACCGTCGTGCCCGCTCATGCGTTCTCCGGTAGAGTCAGATGAACCTAACATGAATCCCGCGGGCGAGACGGCCGAGATCGACGACGACGACCTCGACGACATGGACGAGGACGGCGACGGCCACGACGACGTCGACG
>CAZMQP010000062.1:0-10644 GCA_964568385.1 uncultured bacterium | reverse complement strand
CGGGGAGGACGACCTGTTCCTCAACCCGACCGCCGAGGTGCCGGTCACCAACATCTACCGCGACGAGGTGCTGGAGCCGGGCGCACTGCCGATCCGGCACGCAGCCTACTGCGCGTCGTACCGGCGCGAGGCCGGCGCCGCCGGGCGCGACACGCGCGGCATGGTGCGCGTGCACCAGTTCGACAAGGTCGAGCTCGTGAAGATCGTGGCGCCGGAGACGAGCTACGACGAACACGAGAGGCTGGCGCGCGACGTCGCCGACATCTTCGAGGCGCTCGAGCTGCCCTACCGCGTGCTGCTGCTGTGCAGCGGCGACATGAGCTTCGCCGCGGCCAAGTGCTACGACTTCGAGGTGTGGTCGCCGGGACAGGGCACGTGGCTCGAGTGCAGCTCGTGCTCGAACTTCGAGGACTTCCAGGCGCGCCGCATGAACCTGCGCTGGCGGCGCGAGGCCGGCGCCAAGCTCGAGATCCCGCACACGCTCAACGCCTCGGGCGTGGCGCTGCCCCGCACGTTCGCCACGCTGCTCGAGAACCACCAGCGGGCCGACGGCTCGGTGGCGATCCCCAAGGCGTTGCAGCCCTACTTCGACGGCCGCACGGAAGTCCGGCGGGAGGCATGAGCCGGCGCCGGCGGCGCGCCGCGCGTCCGCCGGCCGCCGCGCCGCGAGGGAGGCCCGAGGCATGAACCCCCCGCTGTCCAATCCTGCAGGCGCCAAGCCGCTCCTCAAGGCCAGCCTGTTCGTGGGCGGCAGCCTCCTCGTGGCCGGGGTGTTCCTGTTCACGCAGCAGATGGTGCGGCAGCTGTCCGAGGAGGTCTCGACGACCTCGCGCGTGCTGGCGCGCTTCTGCGCCGAGGCCTCGATCCCGGCCACGCTCGATCCCGACCTGCGCATGCTGCTCGCCGACGTGCTGCGCAACATCGAGTTCCCCATCGTGCTCACCGACACCACGGGCACGCCGCGCGCCTGGCAGAACGTGGGCGTGCCGGCCGCCGAGGTGCCGCCCGAGGCGATCGACAGCCTCGCCGCCGGCTATCCGGTGACGCCCGCCATCGCCGCGAAGGTGGCGCGCGTGCGCGAGCGCATCGCCGCGCTCGACCGCGCCAATGACCCCATCCCCATGTGGCAGACGCGGCCCGACTCCTCGCGCCTCGGCTTCGTGCACTACGGCGAGCCCGCCGTGCTGACACATCTCCAGTGGATGCCGTACCTGGCCATCGGCGGCACCGGGCTGCTGGTGCTGCTCGGACTATCGGGCCTGGCCTCCATCCGCGCCGCCGAGAAGCGGACGATCTGGGTCGGCATGGCCAAGGAGACCGCGCACCAGCTGGGTACCCCGCTCTCGAGCCTGCTCGGCTGGACTGAGCTGCTGCGGGGCCACGTCGAGTCCGCTCCCGAGGGCGCGGACGTGCGCATCCCGCGCGGGGAACTGACCGAGACCATCGACGAGATGGAGCGCGACGTGGAGCGCCTCTCCAAGGTGGCGCAGCGCTTCAGCCACATCGGTTCCGCGCCCCAGCTCCAGCTGCAGGACGTCACCCCGGTCGTGCGCGAGGCGGTGCAGTACGTGCGCCGCCGCATGCCGCAGCGCCAGCGGGTCGAGATCCGCGAGCGCTACGGCGAGGTGCCTCCGATCAACCTCAACCGCGAACTGCTCGAGTGGGCGGTCGAGAACCTGCTCAGCAACGCGGTCACCGCGCTCGACAAGGAGCAGGGCGTCATCGAGGTGGTGGTGGAGCGGCGGGCGGAGACCGAGGAGGTCGAGATCCAGGTCACCGACAACGGCCGCGGCATGAGCGCGCAGGAGCAGCGGCGCGCGTTCGAGCCGGGCTACACCACCAAGCGCCGCGGCTGGGGGCTCGGGCTGGCGCTGTCCCGGCGCGTCGTCGAGGAGTACCACGCCGGCCGTCTCGCGATCCGGCAGAGCGCTCCCGGGCAGGGCACGACCATGGTGATCCGCTTCCCCACCTGACCGCGGCGCTCAGGGCGTCGAGAGCCCCAGCCTGATCGTGCCGTCACCCGTGCGCACGCGCAGCGGCACGCGTCCGCCGTTGAGCTCGCCGGTCAGGCTGCGGCGCGTCCGCCCGGGCATGGTGATCGGCAGGTCCACCACGATGCGGCCGCCGCCCGTCTGCGCGTCGAGCAGCGCCGAGAGGGTGCGCGGGACGGCGAGCCGCACCGGCCCGTCGTTCGTCTCGACCGACCAGCCGCTCTCGAGGCGCGAGCCGGCGCGGGCCGTGACGGCGACCGAGCCGTCGCCGGTGCGCGCGTCGAGCCGGTCGAAGCGGCCCTCGAGCCGGATGCGGCCATCGCCGGTGCGCGCCGTGACGTCGCCGTCGAGTCCGCTCGCCTCGATGCGGCCGTCGCCGGTGCGCAGCGCGACCCGGCCCCGCAGTCCGGTGCCGAGGATGGCGCCATCGCCGTTCTCGAGCCGGACGTCGCCGGTGAAGGGCTCGCACTCGATGCGGCCGTCGCCGGACTGCACGAGGAGCGTGCCACGGCGCGGCATGGTGACGCGGATCGAGAACTCGCGCGTGACCCCGCCGAAGACGATCCGATTGCGCGGGGCGTCCGCCTCGACCACCACGACGCCGCCCTCGCGGCGGATCGCCACCTTGGGCTGGGTCCTGCGGCCCGACCAGCCCCAGAGCTTGAGCGAGTGATGCACCACCACCTCGACGGGGCCCGACTCGCGCGTCGTCACGTGCACGCGGGCATCGTTCGTGCGCACGCGCACCGAGGCCGAGTCCGTGGCGGCGAACGACTCGCGCCACGTCTGCTGCCACGCGGGAGGCGGCGTGAGGGCGGCGAGCGAGGCGGCGAGCATCAGCACGGGCAGCATGGCGGGGTCCTCCGGGGGGACGGTCTCGGGGTCACCCGCGGATACGGGGAGGATCGCTCGCGGGTTGCAGCCGCTCAGCGCCGCGCGAAGCGCGTCCCGAACACGTCGCCCGGGTTCCAGGCCGGGGGCGCGGCGGCATCGGCCGCCATCCAGAGTCCGAACAGGATCATGCGCGTGAAGCGGACCGCCGACTCCCAGTGGAAGGGCTGGTTCATGTCGTCGTGGGGCGAGTGGTAGTGGTCCCGGCGCCAGGCGCCGATGCGGTCGTGGCCGGCCGCGGTGCCGTCGCCGCCCGAGACGGGGAAGAGGGCGGGGATGCCCTGCTTCACGAACGAGAACTGGTCGGAGCGCACGAAGCCGACCTGGCTGGGCCGGGGGTCGGGTGCGGGCGTGAGGCCGGCCAGCCGGGCGGCGCGCTCGAACACCGGGCCGAGGCTCGAGTGCCCGCCGCCGAGCAGCACGACCTCCTTCATCTCGGTCAGCACCAGCACCATGTCGAGGTTCACGTTGCCGACGACGCGCAACCCGAGCGGGGCGGCGTGGCGCGCGAAGTGGTCGGAGCCCTGCAGGCCCTTCTCCTCGGCGGTCACCGCGAGGAACAGCACCGAGCGCCGCGGCGCCCGCGGCAGGGCGCGCATCGCGCGGGCGACCTCGAGCAGCATGGCGCAGCCCGAGGCGTTGTCGTAGGCGCCGTTGTGGATGGAGTCGCCGTCCACCGGCTCGCCGATCCCGAGATGGTCGAGGTGCGCGCTCACGACGATGCACTCGCCGGCGAGCGCGGGGTCGGAGCCGCGCAGCAGGCCGAGCACGTTGGGGCTGCTCACCGCCTCATGCCGGCTCACCCGCTGCGCGCGCAGCCGCGTCCCGAACTCGAAGCCGCCGGTGCGGCTCGACTCGGCGTCCTCGGCCACCTGCTCGAACGTGCGCGGCGCGAACGCGAACAGCCTGGCGACGCCGGCCGGCGACAGCGACGCCGCCACCGCGAGCGCGGGCTGCACGTTGGCGGGTTCGCCCTTGGCGTCCGTCCAGCGCAGCCCGGGCAGCCGCCCCTGCCGCACACTCCGTTCCCACGAGGTCTCGGCCTGGTCGGAGGGCTTGAGGATCGTGAGCGTGCCGACCGCGCCCTTCGCCGCCGCGACTGCGTCCTTGACCTGCCCATTGGAGTGATAGGCGCGCTCGGTGTGGGGGAAGCGCGGCGGCGCGCCGCGGAACTGCACCAGCACCTTGCCGCGCACATCGAGCCCGGCGAAATCGTCGTGGCCGAACTCGGGCGCGGAGACGCCGTAGCCGACGAACACGAGCGGCGCCTCGATCCGGCGCTCGGCCTGGGTGAAGTCGGGCGACATCATGGCGTCCTCACCCAGCGCCAGCGGGGTCGCGATGCCCTTGCTGTTGACGATCGCGAGCGACGAGGCCGGCTCCACGAGTTCCGCGCGGCGGAACGGCACGGGCGAGAGGTAGCCGTCGGTGCCCGCGGGCGTCAGACCGAGGAGCGCCATGCGGGTGGCGACGTAGCGGGCGGCGATCTCGTGGCCGCGCGTGGCGGCGGCCCGGCCCTCGAGCAGGTCGTCCGCGAGATACGCCACGTCGGCGCGAAGGCGGTCGGACGAGAGCCGCGCCGCCTCGGCCATGACCGCGGCCGGCACGGGCGATGCCGCGCGCCGGGGTGAGGGCGAGGCGGCGGTGAGCAGAGCGCCGGTCAGCAGCAGCGAAGCGCCGGCCGCCAGTCGCAGGATCGGGGTGGCGCGCAACGGGACCTCCGGGGCACGGGGGACGGGCGGCGGGGAAGGCGACGCTAGGACCCGCTCGCGAAGCGGTCAAACGCGCGCCCGCGCCCGCGCCGCCGCGGTCCGCCCCGTGCGGTATGCTGCCCGAGACCGCTCCCTCCCGCCGCGGGCCGCACGCCCTCCCACGATCGGAATCCGATGAACGACCTGAGCCGACGCATCCTCTGGGCCGACGACGAGATCGACCTGCTGCGGCCGCACGTCCGCTTCCTCGAGCAGAAGGGCTATCTCGTGACGCCCGTGCCGAGCGGTGAGGACGCCCTCGCCGAACTGGCCCGCGAGCGCTACGACGTGCTGCTGCTCGACGAGATGATGCCCGGGCTCGGGGGCCTCGAGACGCTGGCGCAGCTCAAGGCGCAGGGGCTGCAGCTGCCGGTCATCCTCATCACCAAGAGCGAGGAGGAGACGCTCATGGACGAGGCGATCGGCAAGCGCATCACCGACTACCTCATCAAGCCCGTCAATCCCTCGCAGGTGTTCCTCGCCTGCAAGCGCGTGTTCGACAGCCAGCGCATCCAGGACAGCCAGCGCGCGCGCGACTACGTGGGCGAGATGCAGCGCTGGCAGACGATGGACGTCAAGCGGCTCGACTGGCCCGGGTGGGTGGACCTGGCGGTGGGCGTGGCGAACTGGGACGTCGGGCTCGACGGCTCCCCGGAGGCCGGGCTGCAGCAGGCCCATCTCGACTTCCGGCGCAGCCTCAACATCGACTTCGGCCGCTTCATCGAGGACCGCTATCCCGGCTGGGTGGCTCGCGCCGCGCGCGGCGAGGGCGACCGCCCCACGCTGAGCACCGACATCGTCGCCAAGGCGGTCGTGCCGCACCTCGAGGCCGGCCGCAACGTCTCGCTCGTCGTGATCGACTGCATGCGGCTGGACCAGTGGTTCACCCTGGAGCCGCTGCTGTCCGAGTGGTTCGACATCGACCGCGACTACTACTGCTCGATCCTGCCCACCGCGACGCCCTACTCGCGCAACGCCATCTTCTCCGGCCTGCTGCCGGCGCAGCTCAAGCAGAAGCACCCCGACAAGTGGGCCGAGAACAGCAACGACGAGCGCACCAAGAACCGGTTCGAGCGCGAGTTCCTCGAGGCGCAGCTCGAGCGGCTCAAGGTCAAGCTGCAGAAGGGCCTCAAGTACATCAAGGTGCACGACAACGAGGAGGCCGCGAACGTGCGGCGCCAGGTGCACTCGATGTCGAACCTGTCGCTGGTCGCGATGGTGTTCAACTTCCTCGACATCCTCGCGCACGGACGTTCCGAGAGCGACCTGCTGCAGGAGCTGGCGCCCGACGAAGCGGCCTTCCGCGCGGTGATGAAGGCGTGGTTCACGCACTCGCCGCTGTTCGAGGTGTTCCAGGCGCTGGCGCAGACGGACGGCGTCGTGGTGGTGACCACCGACCACGGCGCGGTGCTGGGCAAGCGCGCGGCGCTGGTGCACGGCAACCGCGACACCTCGACCAACCTGCGCTACAAGTTCGGGCTCAACCTCAACACCGATCCCAAGCAGGCGATCATCATCCGCAAGCCGATGGACTACCAGCTCCCCGACGACGGCGTGAACAAGAACTACGTGCTGGCGCGCGAGGACTACTACTTCGTGTACCCGACCCGCTTCCACGAGTTCGAGGGCCGGTTCAAGGGGTCGTTCCAGCACGGCGGCGTGTCGGTGGAGGAGATGATCCTGCCGCTGATGACGCTGCACCCGAAGGGACGCGCTTGAGCGGTACGCTCGAGAAGCGCAGCACGGGGGTCGAGGGCACGGAACGGCTGGGCGAGGCGCTCGCCGCGGCGCTGCGCGAGGGCGACGTCATCGCCCTGCGCGGGGAACTCGGCGCCGGCAAGACGCGCTTCGTGGCGGGACTGGCGCGCGGCCTGGCGAGCACGTCGCGCGTGCGCTCACCGTCGTTCACGCTCGTGCACACGCACGAGGGCCGCGTGCGCCTGCACCACCTCGATCTCTACCGCCTGGCCTCGCCGCGCGAGGCGGAGGGCCTGGGGCTCGAGGAAATGCTCGAGACCGGCGCGCTGGTGGCCGAGTGGGGCGAGCGGCTCCCGGCGGCGCATCTCGCCGAGGCCCTGATGCTGTCGGTCGCCGCGGGTGAGGGCGGCACGCGCACGTTCGCGGGCAGCGCCTTCGGCGGCCGCGGCAAGGCGCTGCTCGAGGCCTGGCGCGCGCTGCCGGAGACGGTGTGAGCACGCCCGAGCGTCAGGCCGGACTGGCCCTCGAGTGCGCGACCGCGCACGTGGAGGTGGCGGTCGTCACCCCCGAAGGGGTCGCGGCGCATCTCGTCGAGGACGTGGGCCACGGCCAGTTGCGCCGCGTGGCGCCGATGGTCCAGGCGGCGCTGGCGCAGGCGGGCGTGCCCGCGCGCGCGCTGGCATGGATCGCCGCCGACCTCGGGCCGGGCTCGTTCACCGGGGTGCGCGTGGGACTGGCCACGGCCGAGGCGCTGGCGCTGGCCGCCGGGGCGCCGGTGCTCGGGGTGTCGAGCCTGGCCGCGCTCGCGCATGCGGCGCCGGTCCGCCGCGCGCTGACGGTGCCGCTCGTGCCCGCCGGTCGTCGCGACGTGTACGCCGGCTTCTTCCGCTCCGACACGCGCGGCCGTGCGCACCAGGTGATGGCGCCGTGGGTGGGGCCGACCGACGCGCTGCTGCGCGAGACGGCGGCCGTGCATGCGCTGCTGCCGCGCACGGCCGTGCGCTTCGTCGGACCGGGCGCCGGGCGCGAGCAGGCGGCGCTCGAGGCGGCCTTCCCGGGCTCGACCGCTCTGGCGCTCCGCCACGACGGTCTCTCGGCGCTCGACCTCGCGGCCGCGGCGCGCGACCGCGACCGGGCGGGTGCGGAGCCGGCGGCGGCGGGCGAGACGCCCCGGCCCGTGTACGTGCGCCCGCCCCAGGCGGAGGAGCGCGTGCGGCGTGCACTGGCGGCGCCGGCGGCGCTGTCGCTGCGGGCGATGGACGAGCGCGACGTCGATGCGGTGCTCGCCGTCGAACGCGAGGTGTTCCGCGACGCATGGTCGCCCGCGTTCTTCCGCGGACTTCTCGCCGAGCCGGGCGCGTGGCTGCGCGTGGCGGAGCGCGACGGGCGGCTGGCCGGCTACCTCGTGGCCACGCTGGTGCCGCCGCAGGCCGACCTCGAGAACATCGCCACCGTGCCATCGGAGCGCCGAAACGGCGTGGCCCGTGCGCTGATGGACGACCTCTACGCCGCCTGCCGCGCGCGCGGCGTGCGTGAGGTGACGCTCGAGGTGCGCGCCTCGAACGCCGAGGGCCAGGCGCTCTATCGCGCCGAGGGATTCACGATCGCCGGGCTGCGCCGGAACTACTACCGGCATCCCGTGGAGGACGCGCTGGTGATGCGGGGTGCGGTGCCGTGATCCCGCCGCGGCCCGCCGGGGTATGATGCCGGCGAGGTGCGCGGACCCGAAAGCCCCGGTCGTGCGCACCGACCCCCATCGGGAGGTGCCAGGATGAACGCGAGAGCGGCCGCCGGCCATGAGATCGTCCTCGAACAAGCGACCCTCGACGCGCTTCGAGCGCGGCTGCTCGGGCGCCTGATCCCGCCCGGCGAGCCCGGCTACGACGAGTCGCGCACCGTCTGGAACGCCATGATCGACCGTCATCCGGCATTCGTGGTGCGCGCGCTCGGCGCGGCCGACGTGCTCGCCGCGGTGGCGTTCGCACGCGAGCACGGCGTGCTGCTGTGCATCAAGGGAGGCGGCCACAACATCGCCGGCCTCGCCACGGCCGACGGGGCGATGCTGCTCGACCTCTCGGCCATGCGCGGCGTGTTCGTGGATCCGCGTGCGAAGCGGGCGCGCGCACAGGGCGGCTGCCTGCTCGCCGACGTGGACCGCGAGTGCCAGGTGCACGGCCTCGCCACGGCGCTCGGCTTCGTCTCGCTCACGGGCGTCGCCGGTCTGACGCTGGGCGGCGGCTTCGGCTATCTGACCCGCCGCTTCGGATGGACCACCGACAACGTCCTCGGCATGGAGGTGGCCACGCACGACGGCCGGCTGGTGTACGCGAGCGAGGACGAGCACCCCGACCTGTTCTGGGGCCTGCGCGGCGGCGGCGGCAACTTCGGCGTGGTGACGGCCATCGATTTCCGGCTGCACGAGGTGGGGCCGCAGGTGGTGGGCGGCGTGGTGGCGTGGCCGGCGAGCGAGGCGAAGGGCGTGCTCGAGCTCTACCGCACGCTGGCCGCGGCGGCGCCGCGCGAGCTGACGCTGGTGGCCATGATGCGCATGGCGCCTCCGGCGCCGTGGCTGCCCAAGGAGTGGCACGGGCGTCCCATCGTGGGGCTGCTCGCCTGCCACAGCGGCGATCCCGCCGAGGGCGAGCGCGCCGTGGCGCCGATCAAGGCGTACGGCTCGCCGATCGGCGACGTGCTCGTGCGCCGGCCCTACGCGCAGCTGCAGTCCATGCTCGACGGCACCCAGCCCAAGGGGCGGCGCTACTACTGGAAGAGCGAGTACCTGCCACGCATCGAGCCGGAGCTGTGCGAGACGTTCATGGCGCATGCGGGGCGCATCGTGTCGCCCCACTCCGCCATGCTGCTGTTCCAGCTCGAAGGGGCGCTCAACGAGCTCGGCGCCGATCACTCGCCGGTCGGCAATCGCGACGCCCGCTACGTGCTCAACGTGGCGGGTTCGTGGGAGCGCGCCGAGGACGACGCGGCGAACATCGCGTGGGCGCGCGAGGCGTGGGGCGAGCTCAAGACGTTCTCGACCGGCGGCACCTATGTGAACTTCCTCACGGCGGACGAGCCGCAGGAGCGCATCGAGGCCTCGCTGGGCGGCGGCCTGCGGCGGCTCACCGACGTCAAGCGCGCGTGGGACCCGGACAACCTGTTCCGCAGCAACCGCAACATCCGGCCGTGACGCCCTTCTCGCTTCCCGCCTCGATCGAGGTGCTGCGGGCCACGCCGGCGGTGCTCCGCACGTGGCTCGGCGGTCTCGGCGGGACGTGGACGCACGCCCGCGAGGGGCCCGACACGTTCAGCCCGTTCGACGTGGTCGGGCACCTCGTGGACGGCGAGGAGACCGACTGGATGCCGAGGGCCCGCAGGATCCTCACCGAGGGCGGCGCGCGGCCGTTCGAACCCTACGACCGCTTCCGGCACCGGGCGCGCAACGCCGGCCGGCCGCTGGAGGCGCTGCTCTCGGAGTTCGAGCGGTTGCGGGCCGCGAACCTCGGGGAGCTCGAGTCGTGGTCGCTCTCCGAGCGCGACCTCGACCGGACCGGCACGCATCCCGAGTTCGGCACGGTCACGCTGCGGCAGCTGCTCGCGACCTGGGTGGTGCACGACCTCGGGCACCTGGCGCAGGTGGCGCGGGTGATGGCGAAGCAGTACCGGGAGGAGATCGGCCCGTGGGCCGCCTATCTCCCGGTCGTGCACGACCGTCCGAGATGACGGCGGCGCGCACCGCCTCTCTCACCGCGCTCGCCATGCTCGCCTTCGCGGGCAACTCGCTGCTCTGCCGCGCGGCGCTCGACCGCACGAGCATCGACGCCGCCTCGTTCACCGCGGTGCGGATCGGTGCTGGCGCGGCGGTGCTGTGGGCGATCGTGCGGCTGCGCGGCGGCGCCGCACCCGGCCGCGGCCAGTGGCGCTCGGCGGCGGCGCTGTTCGCCTACGCCGCGGGCTTCTCGTTCGCCTACCGCACGCTGCCCGCGGCGACCGGGGCGCTGCTGCTGTTCGGCGCGGTGCAGGCCACCATGATCGGCTACGGCCTGTGGCGCGGCGAGCGGCTCCGCGCGGAGCAGTGGGGCGGGCTGGCGCTGGCGGCGCCGGGGGCGCGCACGTGGGATGCCGGCGGGGCCGCGCTCGCGGCGGCCTCGGGCGCGCTGGCCTCGGGTGCGGGTTACGCCGTGTGGTACGCGGCGCTGCCCGCGCTGCGCGCGACCCAGGCGGCGAGCGTGCAGCTGAGCGTGCCGGTCGTCACCGCCGCCGGCGGCATCCTGTGGCTGGGCGAGCCGTTCGGCGTGAGGCTGGCGGCCGCTTCGGCC
>CAZMQP010000061.1:2931-10825 GCA_964568385.1 uncultured bacterium | reverse complement strand
ACCTGCTCGAGAGCATCGAACTGCTCGCCAACGCCTCGCGCGTGTTCGCGCGCATGGCGATCGCCGGGCTCACGGCCGATGCCGAGGCCTGCCGCGCCTATGTCGAGATCTCGCCCAGCATGGCCACCGCGCTCAACCCGCTCATCGGCTACGACCAGGCGGCGGAGATCGCCAAGCGGAGCTTCAAGGAGCGCCGGCCGGTGCGCGAGCTCGCCGCGGAGATGACCACGCTCAGCCGCGCGGAGATCGACGCGGCGCTCGATCCGGCGCGCCAGACCGAGCCGGGGCTCGACCTGGGCGGCGGCGCCGGGGGCTGAACCCATGGACTGGCTCGACCGCCACGCGCTGCCCTCGCACGAGGCGCTGGCGCAGCGGCTGGCCGAGGCGCGCGGCATCGTGGCGGGAGCGGCGCACCGAACGCCGGTGCTGCGCTCGCGCACGCTCGACACACGCGTCGGCGCCGAGGTGTTCCTCAAGTGCGAGTCGTTCCAGCGCGGGGGCGCCTTCAAGTTCCGCGGCGCCTGGCATGCGCTGTCGCGCCTGGCCCCGGAGGCGCGGGCGCGCGGCGTCGTGGCCTACTCCTCCGGCAACCACGCCCAGGCCGTGGCGCTGGCGGCCCGCGAGTTCGGCGTGCCGGCGACGCTCGTCATGCCCTCGACCGCCCCGGCGGCCAAGCTCGAGGCGACGCGCGGCTATGGCGCCGAGGTGCTGTTGCACGACCGTCTCGGCATGACGCGCGAGGCGCTGGCCGAGCAGGTGGCCCGCGAGCGTGGTGCGGTGCTGGTGCCGCCGTTCGACCATCCCGACATCGTCTGCGGGCAGGGCACGGCGGCCGCCGAACTGCTCGAGCAATGCGGTCCGCTCGACCGCATCGTGGCCCCGCTGGGCGGCGGCGGCCTGCTCTCCGGCACGGGACTGGCGGCGGCCGCCGACGGCCGCGGCTGCCGCGTGTGGGGCGCCGAACCCGAGGCCGGCGACGACGGGGCCCGCTCGCTGGCGAGCGGGCGTCTGGTGCGGATCGAGGCCCCCGACACGATCGCCGATGGCGCGCGCACGCCCTCGCTCAGTCCGTTGACGTTCGCGCTCATCCAGCGCTATGCCGAGGGCATCGTCACGGTGCCCGACGACGCGCTCGTGCGCGCCATGCGCTTCGCCGGGGAGCGCCTGAAGCTGGTGGTCGAGCCGACCGGCGTGCTGGCGCTCGCCGCCCTGCTCGAGGGCCGCCTGCCGCCCGGGGCAACCCGCGTCGGCGTGGTCATTTCGGGGGGCAATGTGGACCTCGTGGCGGCGGCCGCCTGGTTCTCGCCCGAGCGCTCCGGGGGCTGACGCGGGCCGCGCCCCGCGCGGCGGGGGCTTGAGCCGCCGCGGGACCGACCGATACTCCGAGTCGTCCCATCCCGCCGCGACCGCCGTCCCCTCGGGCGGACGCGGCTCCCCGGACTCCGACCGTGAGGCCGCTCTTCCATGACCCTGCCGCCCGATCCCCGCTCCGCCCACCCGGTCGCCGCCCCGAGCCGCGGTCCGGACTCCCCGCTCGCGGCCGTGCTCGACTGGCGCGAGGCGCTCCAGCGCGTCGAGGGCGACGAGGCCTTCCTCGAGGAACTGCTCACGATGTTCCTCGAGGAGTCGCCGGCCATGCGCAACCGGCTCGTCGAGGCGGAAGCGGGCGGTGACCCGGTACTGCTCGAGCGCGCGGCGCACAGCCTGCGAGGCGCCAGCGCCACGCTGTCGGCGCGCGAGGTCACCGCGCGCGCCGAAGCGGCCGAGGCGCTGGCCCGGGCCGGCCGGCTCGAGGAGGCGCGGGCGGCGGTCGCGCCGCTGCTGGCGGCCTTCGATGCACTCGTCGCGGCGCTGCAGTCCGCGAGTCGGGACGGCCGCGAAGCGGCCTGACGCCCGCGGCGGTCAGTCGGTCTCGATGCCCGCCATGCGCAGCGACTCGCTGAGGTCGTCCTCGGTGTGCACGCCGAGCAGCGAGTCCACCACGCGGCCGTCGCGCCCGATGACCACGGTCAGCGGGATCGACTGGGCGCCGTAGAGTCCGGAGACGGCGCCGTCGCGGTCCATCAGCACCGGCACGCGCACCCCCGTCTGGGCCAGGTACTGACGCACCTTGGCGTCGTCCTCGCGCAGGTTCACCGCGTACACGCGGACGCCCTTGTCCCGGAGCGCGCGGTGGGCCTTCTCGACGATCGGCATCCAGCGGCGGCAGGGGCCGCACCACGTGGCCCAGAAGTCGAGGATGACCACGTCGCCGCGCGTCGAGGCGAGCCGCACCGTGTCGCCCTCCAGCCCGACCAGCGTGAAGTCGGGAGCGTCGAGACCCGCCAGCGAGGGGCCGTCGGAGGCCATGCCCAGCTTGCGCACGCGCACGCTGCCCGCGGCGGGACGGAAGGCGAACAGCGAGTCGTCCGGGGGCGCGCCGAGTTCCAGCGACACGACGCGGCGCTCGAGCACGGAGGTCATGGTGCCGCGCTGCGGGTGCTCCAGCGTGATCTCGGCCGAGTCGCGCACGACGAGCCCCGAGGCGCGGTCGATCCAGTGCATGCGGCGGGACTGCGAGATCCCCGAGGCGCTCGTGTCGGCCTCGTAGCGCACCTCGACGCGGTCGCAGGTGAGGACGCGGTCGGATAGCCGCAGCGTGTCGCGGCCGGCGGCCCGGCTGTCGCGCCGGCCCTCGAGCAGCGGGGCGAGGTCGAGCAGCGGATGCATCGGGGCGCCGTTCGGCTGCCCGACGGGGGGCGCCACGCGCTCGGCCACGCGCTGCGGCTTCTGCGTGTACTGGCCGAGGGTCGGGGCATAGCCCCACAGCGTGTCGCCGTCGGCGATCATGACGCTGGTCAGATACGGGCTCGCCATCTCGCTGCGCGAGCGCCTCTTGGTCCGGTCGGCCGCCAGCAGCATGGGCACATCCACGCGCTGGTCGAGCTGGGCGCCGAGCATGCGGTGCGACAGGGCGGCCTGGATGCGGTAGCGCGGCGTGCGCTGGTGTCGGGCGAAGGCGGAGTCGAGCAGCGCCGCCGCGGCGGCGGAGGCTTTCGAGCCGGCCGCGGGCCGGGCAGCGGACACGGTCTCGGGGAGCCAGGCGCCCAGCAGGGCGAGCACGGAGAGGGAGGCGAGCTGCCGGCGCATGAGGGTCCTCGGAGCGGAAGTGGGGGGACGTGAGCCCGACGAGTCTACCCGAGGGCGCGGGCGCATTCGCGTCCGGAGGCTGTGAAGCCCTTGCCGCCGCCGCAGGCCGAACCGGGGCAGGGGCCCGCTCAGCGGGGAAGCCCCTCGAACGCGGCGGCGAGCGCGGCCAGCCCGGCATCGGGATCGGCGCCGAGGTGGATGCGCAGCACGCGCCGGTCGCGCTCGGCCAGCACGTCGAAGTCGCCGGCGGCCTGCGCCGCCCGCAGCACCGAGAAGCCGAACGGCGATCCCGGGATCGCGAGGTCGCCCTCGTCGGCCGTCAGCTGCAGGAAGACGCCCGTGGGGGGCCCGCCCTTGTGGAGCTGCCCGGTCGAGTGCAGGAAGCGCGGCCCGTAGCCCAGCGTCGAGGCGACGCGGGCGCGGTCGCGCACGGCGTGGCGCAGCGACTGCAGCGCCGCGTGCCGGGCGTCGGTGCGATGGACGTAGGCGAGCACGGCGAAGTAGTCGCCCGGTCGCAGCCAGCCGAGCAGCGCGGCGGCCCAGGCCTCGGGTGTCGCGCCGAGCGAGGCGGCGGCCGGTCCGCGGGCGTACGCGCGCAGGGCGCCGGCGACCGCCACGGGCTCTCGCTCGGGGAAGCGGCCGCTCGCCTGCGTCTCGTCGAGCACGCGCTGGGTGGCCGCCTTGGCCGCCGAGACATCGGGCTCGTCGAACGGGTCCACCGCGATGACCGCGGCCGCGACCGCGGTGGCGATCTCCCAGCGGAGCAGGTCGGCGCCCAGCGATTCGATTCCCGGCAGGAACAGGTTCACGATGGGGTGCCCCTCGGCCGCCAGCGCCTCGAGCGGCGCGACCGCCGAGGGCTCCAGCTCGGGCGTGCCGATGGCGACGAAGACGCGGTCGGCGCCGTAGTGCGAAGGGGACGCCAGCCGCTCCTCGGTGACGGGCAGGATGCCCTTGCCCGACTTGCCGGTGCTCTCGGCCACCAACTGCTCGATCCACGTGCCATAGGAGGCGAGCGCGGGCGGCAGCACGAGGGTCATCTTGTCACGGCCCATGCGGGCCAGCGCGCCGAGCGCCGCACCCAGCTCGAGGCCGGCGCCCGAGTCGGTCGCGAGGTGGGCGCGTTCGGCGATGGCGCCGTCGAGCAGCGTGCCGAGGTCCATGCCGATCAGCGCGGCCGGCACGAGCCCGAAACGCGACAGTGCCGAGTAGCGGCCGCCGATGTCGGCGGGATTGAGGAACACGCGGCGGTAGCCGCGCTCGGCCGCCAGCGCGGCCAGCGCCGTGCCCGGATCGGTGATGGCGATGAACGACCGCCCGGCCGCATCGCCGCGCACGGCCCGCACGCGCTCCCAGAAGTAGCGCTCGAACGACACCACCTCGATGGTGCCGCCCGACTTGGAGGCGACGATGAACAGCGTGCGCGAGAGGTCGTGTGCGCGCTCGACGGCGAGCACCGCGGCCGGCGAGGTGTTGTCGAGGATGGTCAGTTCGAGCGCGCCCGCCGCGACGCCGAACGTGTGGCGCAGCACCTCGGGGGCGAGGCTCGAACCGCCCATGCCGAGCAGCACCGCGTGCGTGAACCCCTCGGCCGCGATCTCGCGGGCGAAGTCGGCCAGTGCGCCGGTCTCGGGCCGCAGGGCGCCGGGGGCGTCGAGCCAGCCGAGGCGGTTGGCCGCGACCTTGCGATGCGCGGGGTCATCGCCCCAGATGCGGTCGTCGTGGGCCAGCAGCCGGCGGCCGATGCCGGCCTGCACCAGGCGGCCGAGCGTCTCGCGCACCGTGCCGTCCTGGCGGCCGAGCCTCAGGCGCAGGCCCGTCACCGCGCGCCCCCGCGGCCCGCGGCCAGCGTGCGCCGCTTGGACTCGAGCGTTTCGAGCAGTTCGTCGTAGGAGCGGGCGAACGAGGCCACGCCCTCGCCCTCGAGCTCGCCGATGAGGCGCGCCACCGGCACGCCCAGCGCCTCGAGGCGCGGGAACAGCGCCTCGGCGGCGGGCATATCGCGGCGGATGCGCGTCTCGACCTCGCCGTGGTCGTTGAACGCGGTGAGCGTGGCCGGCGGCACGGTGTTGACGGTGTCGGGGCCGATCAGCTCCTCGATGTAGAGCACGTCGCGGTATGCCGGGTTCTTGGTGCTGGTCGAGGCCCACAGCGGCCGCTGCACGTGGGCGCCCTTCGCCACCAGTGCCCGGAAGCGCGGCTCGACCGTGGCGCGCTCGAACGCGGCGTAGGCCAGGCGCGCGTTGGCGATCGCCGCCCTGCCGCGCAGGCCCTCGAGTTCGGCTCGCTCGGTGGCGCCGGCGGGCAGCGTCGCGAGGCGCTCGTCGATGGCGGCATCCACCTTGGAGTCCACGCGCGAGACGAAGAACGACGCCACCGACCGCACGCCCGGGAGCGAGCCGCCGGCGGCCGCGAGGCGCTCGAGCCCGAGCGCGTGCGCCTCCATGACCTCGTGGTAGCGCGCCAGCGAGAAGATGAGCGTGACGTTGACGCTGATGCCGGCGGCGAGCGTCTCGGTGATCGCGGGCAGGCCGGCGGCGGTGGCCGGGATCTTGATCATGACGTTGTCGCGCGCGACGGCCGCGTGCAGGCGCCGGGCGGCGGCGATGGTGCCCGCGGTGTCGTGGGCGAGGCGCGGACTGACCTCGAGGCTCACGCGGCCGTCGAGCCCGCCGCTGCCCTCGAACAAGGTCCGCAGGCGGTCGCAGGCCATCCGGATGTCCTCGATCGCCAGCGCCTCGAACAGGCTCTCGCCCTCGAGGCCGCGGGCGATGCCCTCGGCGATGGCGGCGTCGTAGTCGGTGGTCCGGGCGATCGCCTGCTGGAAGATGGTCGGGTTCGAGGTGACGCCGACGACGCCGGCTTCGCGCACCAGCGCGTCGAACTCCCCCGAGGTCAGGTGGCCGCGGCGGATGAAGTCGAGCCAGATGCTCTGGCCGAGCGCGAGCAGCTGGTGGGCGCGGCTGGACATGAGGGCCTCCGGACGATGGCGATGGCGATGGGGCGCGGGCGGTGCGGTCCGAGCGGTGCGGCCGGGTCGCGCCCGAGCACCGTGCGGCCCGCATGCGGCCGCAGCGGGTGGTCCACCGCAGGATGCGGCGCGCGCGGCGCGCCCGCAACCGCGTCAGCGGCCGTAGGTGGCCGTGAGTGTGGCGAGCCGCTCCGCCAGCGCCGGCGACGCGTCGCCCGGCCGCAGGCGCCACTGCCAGTTGCCGTCCGGGCGGCCGGGCAGGTTCATGCGCGCCTCGCGCCCGAGCCCGAGCACGTCCTGCATCTGCGTCACGAACGTGTCGGCCACGGTCGCGCTGCCGAGGCGGATCAGGTCCCAGGCGATGTCGGCGGCGTCATGGCCGAGGTACTCGCGCACGTGCGCGCGCTCGGCCTCGGAGGCCGACGCCCACCATGCCGCCACCGGGTCGTTGTCGTGCGAGCCGGTGTAGACGACGGCGTGCGGCGACTCGAGGCGGTGCGGCAGGAACGGATTCTCGGGCCCCGAGCCGAACGCGAACGTCAGCACGCGCATGCCGGGGAAGCCGTGGCGGTCGCGCAGCGCGAACACCTCGGGCGTCACCTCGCCGAGGTCCTCGGCCACCACCGGCAGCGGGCCGAGCGCCGCCTCGAGCGCACCGAAGAGCGCCGAGCCCGGTCCGGGCCGCCACTGGCCCTTGCGGGCGTCGGGCGAGTCGGCGGGGATCTCGTAGTAGTTGTGGAAGCCGATGAAGTGGTCGAGCCGCAGCCGGTCCACCGTCTGGAGCTGCGTGCGCACGCGGTCGATCCACCACGCGAAGCCCTCGGCTTCGAGGCGGTCCCAGCGGTAGAGCGGGTTGCCCCACTTCTGTCCCAGTTCCGAGAAGTAGTCGGGCGGCACGCCCGCGACGATCTCGGGGCGGCCCTCGGCGTCGAGGAAGAACAGGTCCGGGCGCGCCCACAGGTCGGCGCTGTCGTAGGAGACGAAGATGGGCGCGTCCCCCATGATGGCGATGCCGCGCGCGTGCGCGTGCGCGCGCACGCGCGCCCACTGCCGGTGGAAAAGCCACTGCGCCACCTCGTGCAGCCGGATGCGCGGCGCCAGGCGGCGCGAGGCCTCGGCCAGCGCGGCGGGTTCGCGGCGGCGCAGCGGCGCGTCCCAGTCGGCCCACGCGCGGCCGTCGTGCGCGTCCTTGATGGCCATGAAGCGCGCGTACTCGGGCAGCCACGCCTGGCCGGCGCGCCACTCGCCGAACTCGGCCTCGAGCGCCGGGCGCGAGGCGAGCGCCTCGGCGGCACGCGCGAGCCACTGCCAGCGCTGCGGGATGACCGCGCCGTAGTCCACGGGCCCGTGGCCGGAGGCGCTCACGGCCGGCAGGTCGCCGCGCGCCAGCAATCCGTCCTCGAGCAGCAGGTCGGGTGAGACCAGCAGCGGGTTGCCGGCGAAGGCCGAGAAGCACTGGTAGGGCGAATCGCCGTAACCGGTGGGCGTCAGCGGCAGCACCTGCCAGACGCGCTGGCCGGCCGCCGCGAGGAAGTCCACGAAGCGCAGCGCCTCGGGCCCGAGATCGCCGAGCCCGTGCGGGCCGGGCAGCGAGGTGGGATGCAGCAGGATGCCGCTCGAGCGGGGGAAGCGCATCGCGGGAGTCCCCGGGGCTGGACGCGGCGGCCCCATGCCGCCGCGGCGCGCCACTATGGGGGAGCGTTGCGGCCCGCGCCAGTGCGAGGCCGTACGCGGCGGCGGGCCCCGGGGGGGGGCCCCCGGGGGGCCGGGGGGCAGGGGGGGGGGGTGTGGGGG
>CAZMQP010000061.1:0-2921 GCA_964568385.1 uncultured bacterium | reverse complement strand
CCGCCCCACGCGGCGGCCGCGATGCCCCCCGCGCCCCTCCGAGCCCGTCCTCCGAGGGGCCACGCGGCGCCGGCGGCGCGGGGCGCCGGGCGGCAGGGACGGCGGTTCAGCTCGCGGTCTTGCGGAACTTGATGGTGCAGCCGAGCGCCTTGGTCTCGCGCTCCGAGACGGGCTTGCCCGCGGCCACGGCGGTCACGGCATCGGCGAGCCACGCCGACTTCACGGCCTTCGCGTCGCGCGCGTTGTCGTCGATGGCGCCGTGATAGACGAGCTTGCCCGCGGCGTCGAACAGGAACACCTCGGGCGTGCGGGTGGCGCCGAAGGCGCGCGCCACGCCGGAGGTGGCGTCCACGACGTAGGGGAACTTGATGCCGAGCTTGCGGGCGCGCTTCTGCATCTCGTCGTAGCCGTCCTCGGCGTTCTGCGACGGGTCATTCGAGTTGATGGCGATGACGCCGATGCCGCGCTTGAGGGCCGTGTTGCCGGCCTCGGCGATGCGCGTCTCCCAGTTCTTCACCCACGGGCAGGCGTTGCAGGTGAAGATCACCAGCGTGCCCTTCCTGCCGGCGGCCTGCTGGATCGAGATGGACTTGCCGTCCACGCCCTTCATGGCCTCGGCGGCCATCGGAGCAGTGGAGCCGAGCGCGAGCGCGGTGGGGGCGGGCGCCGGCGCGTCCTGCGCGGCGGCGGGTACGGCGAGCAGGGCGGCGAGGGCGAGCGCGGCGGGGATCGAGTGCCTCATGAGGGTCCTCCGGATGGGGTGAGCGCGCTGCGGACGGCGGTCTCGAATCGGGCGGAGTCGGCGCCGCCCTCCCAGAAGGCGCTCAGCCGGCCGTCGCGGCCGAACACGAGCGTCGCGGGAAGGGCACCGCTCCACTGCGGGTGGATGCCGTCGATGAACTCCTGGTCGTTGCCGGTCTTGATCCAGCTCGTGTCGGTGACGCCCTGGGCGCGCAGGAAGGCGCGCGCCTCGGCTGCCTGGTCCTCGAAGTCGGCGGAGATGAGCAGCAGCCGCACGCGGCCCTCGTGGCGCGCGACGGTGGCCAGCATCGCCGGGAACTCCTCGCGGCAGGGCCCGCACCACGTCGCCCACACGTTGACGAGCGTGACCTCGGCGCCGCCGTCGCGGGCGCGCTCGAGCACCTGGCGGGCGGCGGCCGGCACGAGCGGCGGGCCGGCCGTGTCGGCGGCGGCCGCGCCCGGTGCGGCTGCGGGCGGCGCCTCGGGGGCGCCGCCACAGCCGGCGAGCACGAGCGCGCAGAGAAGCGCCGGGAGAGGGGATCGCATGCGGCGCAGCCTAGGGGGCCCGCCTCGGGGCAGGTGTCCGGGGCACGTCAGATGGCGCGGGTGCGGGCACCGGCGCGGCGCCGGAGGCCACGAAGGCGGTCGCTCAGCGCCCCGCCCACGTCCGGACCCGCTCGGCGACCGCCTCGCCGGTGAGTCCGAAGTGCCTCGCCAGGTCCGGCGCGGGGGCCGACTCGCCGAACGTGTCGATGCCGATGCACAGCCCCTCGGGGCCCGCGATGCCGCGCCAGCCCGCCGTGACGCCGGCTTCGAGGGTGACGCGGCGGCCGCCGGGGGGAAGCAGGCGGTCGCGCCAGGCGGCGTCCTGCTCGAGGAAGTGCTGCGGCGACATCATGCTGACGACGCGCACCGCGAGCCCGAGTGCGGCGAGCCGCTCGGCGGCCTCGAGCGCGACCGCCACCTCGCTGCCGGTGGCGATGAGCGTGAGCGCGTCCGCGCCCTCGGCGTCGCGCAGCAGCGTGGCGCCGCGCCGCAGCGAGGCCGCCTCGAAGCCGGCCGGCCGCGGCAGCTCGGGCAGGTTCTGGCGCGACAGCGCGAGCAGCGTCGGGCCGTCGCGGCGCTCGAGCGCCATGCCCCAGGCAGCCGCCGTCTCGAGGCCGTCGGCGGGGCGCAGCACGCGCAGCCCGGGGATGAGGCGCAGCGAGGCGAGGTGCTCGACGGGCTGGTGGGTCGGGCCGTCCTCGCCCAGGAACACGCTGTCGTGCGTGAACACCCAGATGCAGGGCTGCTTCATGAGTGCCGAGAGCCGGATCGCCGGGCGGGCGTAGTCGGTGAACACGAGGAACGAGGCGCCGTAGGGGGTCCAGCCGGACAGGGCGAGCCCGTTCATCACCGCGCCCATGGCGTGCTCGCGCACGCCGAAGTGCAGGTTGCGGCCGCTGAAGTCGCGGCGCGTCACGGCGGGGGAGTCCTTGATCCAGGTCTTGGTGCTGGGCTCGAGGTCGGCGCTGCCGCCGATGAGCGTCGGCACCAGCGCCGCCGCCCGCTGCAGCACGGCGCCGCCATGCGCGCGCGTGGCGGCCGCGCCCTTGGGCGCCTGCTCGCAGAGCCGCTCCACGAGGCCGTTGCGCATGTCGCGGCCGGCGAGTGCGTCGAGCAGGTCGGCCTGCTCGGGCCGCGCGGCGCGGCGCGCCTCGAGCCGCTGCTGCCACGCCTCGTATTCGGTCCGCACCGCCTCGGCGCGCGCGGCGAAGCGGGCGCGCACGTCGTCGGGCACCCGGAACGGCGGTGACTCCGGCCAGCCGAGCGCCCGCTTGGCGGCCGCGAGTTCGTCGGCGCCGAGCGGCTCGCCGTGCGCGTGCCGCGTGTCCTGCTTGTGCGGCGCGCCATACCCGATGTGACTCGGGCAGATCACGAGGCTCGGCCGCTCGCGGTCCGCGAGCGCCTCCTCGGTGGCGCGCGCGATGCTGTCGTGGTCGTAGGGGTCGCAGCGGAGCACCTGCCAGCCGTACGACTCGAACCGGCGAGCCGCGTCGTCGGACAGGGCCAGGTCGGTGCCGCCCTCGATGGTGATGCGGTTGTCGTCGTAGTACATCACCAGTTCGCCGAGCCCGAGGTGGCCGGCCAGTGCGGCGGCCTCGTGCGAGAGGCCCTCCATGAGGCAGCCGTCGCCGGCG
>CAZMQP010000060.1:0-11039 GCA_964568385.1 uncultured bacterium | reverse complement strand
TCGGCGATGACGAACGGCATGGGTGGGATCCTCCGAACGGGGTGACGGCGGCCTCGGGCCGCCGGCTCACGGCAGGTGCGATCGGGGCAGTCTAAGGTGGGGCCCCGGCACCGGCAAGACTCCCGCGGACTATCGGCTCCCGGCCGCGGCGGCTGAAGTGCCCCCGCGCCCCCCGTGCGCCGGCATCAGGCGCGCGGCGAGCTCGCCCTGGCGCGCGTAATCGATGGCCTCCCCCAGGATGCGGGCCGCCTCCTGCGGCGCGTGGAACCCCATCGAGTTCTCGGCGTTGATGAAGTCGATCCGCCACTGCGCCTTGCGCTGCATCGCGTACACGCCGGCGCGCGACAGCGAGGCGCTGTCGGCGCCCGCCTGCCGCACCTGCTTCACGGCGTCGAACAGCCCCAGGAGGGCGTCCTCGGCCCGCAGCAGCAGCGCCTTGTTGCGGCTCTGGATCTGCTCGGCGCGCTGCTTCATCTCGGCGGCCGGGAACGCATGGCAGCCGAGGCAGGCGCGGTCCACGTTGAGCAGCGGGCTGCGGATGTGATGGTCGCTCACCTTGACCGCGCCGTCGCGCATGTACGGCATGTGGCAGTCGGCGCAGGCCACGCCGCTGCGGGCGTGGATGCCCTGGCTCCACAGCTCGAACTCCGGGTGCTGCGCCTTCAGCACCGGCGCGCCGGTCTCGCCGTGCGTCCAGTCGGCGAAGCCGATGCTGTCGTAGTGCGCCTCGATCTGCTCCATCTTGACCCCGCGGAACCACGGGTAGGTGACCACCTTGTCGGGCTTGCGGAAGTAGTACTCGACGTGGCACTGGCCGCACACGTAGCTGCGCATCTCCTGCCGCGTCGCGTCGCGATTGGGGTCGTAGTCCGCGATGCCCTGCGACGCCTTGAGCGCCTTGATGCCGTTGAGGAACCCCGGCCGCGTCACGCGCAGCGCCATCGAGGTGGGGTCGTGGCAGTCGATGCAGGCGACCGGGTGCTCCACCAGCTCGCGCGCCTCCTTCCACGGCTTGGCGCTGACGATCTCGAAGCCCTTCATCACGTCGCCTCCGCCCGCCTTGCGATAGGCGGGCATGACCGACGCATGGCAGTGCAGGCAGGAGCCGGGCTGCTGGAACTCGTGGATGCGCCTCGTCTCGTCCTGGTCGCTCAGCGTGTAGGCGTGACCGCGCTCCTCCTTGAACTCGACCCCGAACGCGTAGCCCTTGAAGATGCGCAGCAGGCGCGGGTCCTCCTCGAGCCGCGAGAACGCCTCGCTGCCGCCGTAGCGCGTGCGCTCGGTGTCCACCGTGCGCTTGTAGCCGTCGTACTGGCGCGGGAACACCTTGCCCCACTCGGCGGGATCCACGGTCTCCTCGGTGAGCGCGGCGAGCGGCACATAGGCGCGCGCGCCCTCGGCCTTGCGGTCGCGGATGTTCACCAGCAGCGCGGTGATCCCGAACACGGCGGCGGCGGCCACGACGATCAGTCCGATGAGCAGCGGTCTCGACATGGGGCTCTCCTAGGGTCCGTGGCCGACGCCGGCGTGGCAGTTCACGCAGTGCAGGTCGGCGGCGCGGTGACCGCGATGGGCGTCGGCCGAGGCGGGGAACACGTCCTCGACGAGGGTGCGATGGCACTCGATGCAGTTGTGCTCGAGGTTGCGTGCATTGCGCGGCGTGATGCGGATGTGCTCGGGGTAGTCCTGGAGGGTGAACCGCACCGAGTGGTTCCAGCCATTGATCGCCTTGGAGACGAGCTTGGGCAGGGGCTCGTGCGGGGTGTGGCAGTCGTTGCAGGTGGCCACGGACTGGTGCGGCGACTTCTGCCACGAGGCGAGGTGCTCGCGCATGACGTGGCAGTTGGCGCAGGCCGCCGGGTCGTTGCTCAGGTAGGCCAGGCCGTGCGCCTCGACGAACGTGTAGAGCCCGAGGCCCAGGGCCGACCCGGCGAGCAGGGCGGCCAGGATGGTCAAAGGGGAGCGCACCATGGGCGGACGCTACCGCCTGCCCCCGGCTGGCGACAGGCGACCATCGGACCATGCCGCCCGTCGTGCGGAACCGACCGTTCGGCGGGCTCCCGGCCCCGCGCTCGACCCGCTGTGGCTGAATCGGGCCGAATCGGAATCATCACGGGGCTGCCGCGCATCCAATCGGACTCGGTATTGACCCTGCGGGGGGCTGCAACCAGACTGCCCCCCCCCCCGCCCGCTGGTTCGCGCCCCCTACCTCGGAATCCCTCCGCCATGAACGACTCGCCCGACCTCTCCGCCCTCCGCATCGACCGCACCCCGGCCGCCCGTGACCCGGGCGAAGGCGGCGGCGGACGGCGCATCGCGCTGATCCTCGGCGGCGTGCTGCTGGTGGCCGCGATCGGCTTCCTGGTGTTCCGCGGCGCCTCCGGCGGCGGCGTGAGCGTGCAGGTGGCCACGGCCGTGGCAACGGGCGGCGGCAGCGCCTCGGGCGACGGCATCAGCGCCAACGGTTACGTGGTGGCGCGCACCAAGGCCTCGGTCTCGAGCAAGATCCTCGGGCGGCTCGCGTGGACGGGCGTCTCGGAGGGCAGCGTGGTCAAGGCCGGCGAGGTGCTGGCCCGGCTCGAGGACGCCGACTACGCGGCGGCGGTGAAGGTGAGCGAGGCCGCGGTGGCGCAGGCCGAGGCGCAGCTGGCGCAGGCGCGGCGCGAGGCGGCGCGCGCCGTGGCATTGCGACGCGATCAGCTCATCGCCGAGCAGCAGCTCGAGGACGCGCAGACGCAGGTGCAGCTGCTGAGCGCCCAGCTCCAGTCGACGCGGGCGCAGCTGGCGCTGGCGCAGGCCAACTTCGAGAACACGCGCGTGCGGGCGCCCTTCAGCGGCACGGTGCTGCGGCGCGATGCCGAGGTGGGCGAGATCGTGGCGCCGTCGTCGGCGGGCGGCGGACTCACCCGCACCGCCATCGTCACCATGGCCGACCTCGGCACGCTCGAGGTCGAGGTGGACGTGAACGAGGCCTACATCGCGCAGGTGCGCAACGGGCAGCCGGCCCGCATCACGCTCGACGCCTACCCCGACACGTCGTTCACGGGCCGCGTGCGCCAGGTGGTGCCCACGGCCGACCGGCAGAAGGCGACGGTGCTGGTGAAGGTGTCCATCCTCGACCGCGACCCGCGCATCCTGTCCGAGATGGGCGCCAAGGTCGTGTTCACGAGCCGTGACGCGGTGCGCCAGGCGGCGCCGCGCCGGGTGCTGGTCCCGTCGAACGCGGTGGTGCGCCAGGGCGAGCGTTCGGTCGTGTGGGTGGTCGAGTCCGGCGCGGTGCGCGCCGTGACCGTGGACGTGGGCCCCGAGCGGGGCGAGCAGACGGAGATCCGCAGCGGGCTGTCCGGCGGCGAGAGCCTGGTGCTCTCGCCTCCCGCCACGCTGTCCGAGGGCACGAAGGTCAAGGTCGCAGGCTAGCGAGAGGAGCGCCGCATGGCATCGATCCAGGTGAAGGACGTCCGCAAGGTGTACCAGCGCGACACCCAGAAGGTGTCGGTGCTCGATGGCCTCTCCCTCGACATCGCCGACGGCGAGTTCGTGGCGCTCATGGGCCCGTCGGGCTCCGGCAAGACCACGCTGCTCAACCTGATCGGCGGCATCGACCAGCCCACGAGCGGCGACGTGGTGGTGGCGGGCACGAACATCGCCAAGATGAGCGGGGCGGCGCTGGCCAAGTGGCGGTCCACCTCGATCGGCTACATCTTCCAGATGTACAACCTGATCCCGGTGCTCAACGCCGAGCAGAACGTGGAGCTGCCGCTGATGCTGGCGCGCATGAGCGGCGCCGAGCGCAAGAAGCGCGCCCGCTTCGCGCTCGACCTGGTGGGCCTGGGCGACCGCGTCAAGCACTTCCCGCGGCAGCTCTCGGGCGGCCAGGAGCAGCGCGTGGCGATCGCGCGCGCGGTGGTGAGCGATCCCAAGGTGCTGCTGGCCGACGAGCCCACGGGTGACCTCGACCGCGAGAGCGCCGAGGACGTGCTCACGCTGCTGGCGCGGCTCAACCAGGAGTTCAAGAAGACCATCGTCATGGTGACGCACGATCCGCACGCCGCCGAGCGCGCCTCGCGCACGGTCCACCTCGACAAGGGCACGTTGTCATGAACTTCCTGTCGCTCGTGCTGGTCAACCTGGGGCGCAACAAGCTGCGCACCGTGCTCACCACGCTCAGCGTGACGATGGCGCTGTTCCTGTTCTGCGCGCTGGGCGGCATCCTCGACACGCTCAAGGCGAGCATCGAGGCCGGCAGCCGCCAGCGCCTCATCACCCGCAACGCGATCTCGCTGGTGTTCCCCATGCCGCAGTCGTACGGCCCGCGCATCGCGGCGGTGGACGGCGTGCGCAAGGTGGCGATCCAGAACTGGTTCGGCGGCCAGGACCCGCGCGGCAACCAGTACTTCTATGCGCAGTTCGCCGTGGACGACGCGTTCTGGGACATCTACCGCAAGGAGATGATCATCGTGCAGGCGTCCGAGCCGCCCGCATCGGTGGCGGTGCCCGAGGGGGCCGACCCGCAGCTGGCCGGCTACTTCGCCGAGCAGACCGCGTGCGTCGTGGGCGAGAAGCTGCTCGTGAAGAACGGCTGGAAGCTGGGCCAGACCATCACGCTCAACGGCACCATCTACCCGGGCAACTGGGAGTACACGATCCGCGCCGTCTATCGCGCCAAGGACCCGGCGTTCGGCGAGGAGACCATGTTCTTCCCCTACCGCTACCTGGAGCAGAAGGGCATGGGCGGCAGCGGGCAGGCCGGCATCTACGTGCTCGACCTGACCTCGCCCGACCGCGCCATCGGCGTGGCCAAGGCGGTGGACCAGATGTTCGAGAACTCCAACGCCGCCACGCGCACCGAGAGCGAGCAGGCGTTCCAGGCCGGGTTCGTGAGCATGTACGGCAACATCCCGTTCGTGCTGCGCGTGATCGGGCTGGCGGTGGTGTTCGCCATCCTCGGCATCGCCGCCAACACCATGATGATGGCCATGCGCGAGCGAACGGCCGAGTTCGGCGTGCTCAAGACGCTCGGCTTCTCCGACGGCACCGTGTTCTCGCTGGTGCTGGTCGAGGCGGCGGTGATCACGCTGGGCGGCGGCATCCTGGGGGCGCTGCTCGCCAAAGTCGCGGTGAGCGGCCTCACCACCGGATTCCTGCCCCCTCTGGTCATCGAGTGGAGCACCATCGCCACGGGCATCGGCGTGGCCGTTCTGCTGGGCGCGGTGAGCGGGCTGGTGCCCGCCTACCAGGCCTCCAAGCTCCGGATCGTCGACGCGCTGCGGCGCGTGGACTGAGGGCACGACCATGGCGATTCCCTTCGAATACAACTTCCGCAACGTCATGAACCGGCCGGTCTCCACGTTCACCACCGCGCTCGGCATCGGGCTCACGGTGGCGATCTTCATCGGCGCGCTGGCGCTGGCGGCGGGCTTCCGCGCGGCGCTGGTGTCCACCGGCCGCGACGACAACGCCATCGTGCTCCGCAAGGGCGCCGACTCCGAGATCTCGAGCGGGCTCGGGCGCGAGCAGGTGCAGATCCTGCGCGCCTCGCCCGAGATCGCGGCCGGGCCCGATGGCCGCCCGCTGGTGACCGCCGACCTCGTCGTGGTCACCAACAAGGACCGCCGGGGTCAGGCCGGCTCCTCCAACATCATCGTGCGCGGGGTGGATCCCATGGCGGGCGCGGTGCGCGGCAACGTCGAGATCATCGAGGGCCGCATGTTCACGCCCGGCACCGACGAGGTCATCGTCGGCCGCCGCATCGCGCCTCGGTTCGAGGACTGCAACGTGGGCGACCGGATCAGGTTCCAGCAGCGCGACTTCACCGTGGTGGGGCACTTCTCGGCCGGCGGCTCGGCGTTCGAGTCCGAGGTGTGGGGCGATGTCGAGGTGCTGGCGCCCGCGCTCCAGCGCTCGAACGCGTTCCAGACGGTGGTGTTCCGCATGAAGGACCCCGCGCAGCTGGCGGCGCTCAAGGCGCGCATCGAGGCGGACCCGAGGCTGCAGGCGCAGGTGCTCTCGGAGCGCGACTTCTTCATGCGCCAGTCCGAGACGTTCACCACGCTCATCACCGTGCTGGGCACGTTCATCACGCTGATCATGGGCGTGGGCGCGCTGTTCGGCGCCGCCAACACCATGTTCGCCGCCATCGGCGCGCGCACGCGCGAGATCGCGACCCTGCTCGTGCTGGGGTTCTCGCCCTTCTCGGTGATGATCTCGTTCATGGCCGAGTCGCTGCTGATCGCGGCCCTGGGCGGCGCGCTGGGCATCCTGCTGGCGCTGCCGGTCAACGGCATCACCTCGAGCACCACCAACTTCTCGTCGTTCTCGGAGCTGGCGTTCCAGTTCACGATCACGCCGCAGGCGATGGTCTCGGGCATGGTGTTCGCGCTGGTGCTGGGCCTGGTGGGCGGCTTCTTCCCGGCGCTGAGCGCGTCGCGGCAGTCCCTGTCACGGGCGCTGCGCGGCGGGTGAGGCCGGTCGGCGCCGAAGCACGCACGGCCGCCCCGCGCCCACGCGCCGGGCGGCCGTCGTGCGTTCAGCGCAGGCGCATCACCCGCAGGCTCGCCGCCTCGCCGCCCTGCTCGAGCCGCGCCAGGTAGACGCCGGCGGCAGCCGCACGTCCGTCGGCCGAGCGCCCATCCCACACGACGCGCTGGCTGCCGGCGGCTCGCTCGCCATCCACCAGCGTCGCGACGCGGCGCCCCGTCAGATCGTAGATCGCCAGCGAGACGCGCCCGGCCGAGGGCAGCGTCAGCGCGAACTGCATCGCGCCGCTCGCCGGGTTCGGTGACGCGGCGAGCCGCAGTGCGCTCGCAAGCACCGGCGGCGCATCGGTCGTCGGCCCGGTCCAGCGGATGCGCCGCAGCGAGCCGTTGATGCCGATGAAGTTGGCCGAGGCGAACTGCTGCAGCCAGTAGAGCGAGCCGTCGGGGCCGATGTGGAAGTCCACGGCCGCCTTGAACCCGGTGCCCCACGCCGACGCGCTCGGCTGGCCGGGCGCGACGGGCGCCGTGACCCACTGGCCGGCGCCCTCGTCGAACGTGAGGCGTGACATCACGCCGGTGAAGTAATCGCCCCAGAGGACCGAGCCGCGATGGTCGGGCGCCCAGTTGGCCGCGCCGCCCGATACCGCGCGATAGACGCCCGCGGTGAAGATCGAATGCAGCTGCGTGTCGCGCGTGAACGCCAGGATGGGTTCGAGGTAGCCGTTGGCGGCGTTGCCCGCGCCGCCCGGCTCGGGGCAGCCGGCGCGCTCGAGCACGGTGCCGAGCCCCTCACGATAGGGCCAGCCGTAGTTGCCGCCCGGCCGCACCTCGTCGAGTTCCTCCTCGTCGGCCTCGCCCACGTCGGCCACATACGGCGTTCCGGTCACGGCGTCGATCCCGAACATCCACGGATTGCGGAAACCGTAGGCGTAAACGAGGCGCGCGTTCGGGTCCGTGGTGTCGAGCGGATTGTCCCCGGGATCGAGGGCGCTGCGCGGCACCTGCGGTCCGCCGGTGGCGCCGAGCTGGTCCACGCGCAGGCGAAGCAGGGCGCCTCGCATCGAGGTCGAGTCCTGCGCGTCGCACACGACCTCGTCCTCGCCCAGGCTCACGTACAGCATGCCGTCGGGCCCGAAGCGCAGGCAGCCCGAGTTGTGGTTGGGATCCGCATCGGGGATGTCGCCCAGCAGCACGAGCGGATCCGACAGCGTGATCGCGGTGCTCGCGGGGTCGCTGAGCGCGCCGCTGGCGGTGAAGCGGCGCAGCTTGAGCAGGTTGCCGAAGGCGTTGTGGAACACGTACACGAACGGCCGCGACGGCCACTGCGGATCCACCGCGATGCCCTGCAGCCCGCGCTCGTAGCCGCTCGAGTTCACGTCGTCGATGGTGGCGATGGTGGCGGGGGCCTCGGCCGCGTTCCCCCGCCACACGCGCACGCGCGCCGTGCGCTGCTCCACGATGAGCGCGCGGCCGTCGGGCAGGAACGCGAACGCGCGCGGCTGGTCGAGCGCCGAGCCGGCGGGGAGGTTGGGCGAGACGCCCTCCTCCACGAAGCCGGTCGGCACCACCGCGGCCGAAGCGGCGGCGGCCGCGCACAGGAGCGCGGCGGCGATCAGGGTCGCGAGCGGGGTTCGGCTGGGCATGCGAAGGGACTCCGGAGCGAGGGGGCAGCCGTGTCGCGTCGTCTCCCGGGCGGCCGGCCACGCGGGGCCGGATGCACGCTCGGGCCTTCTGGAACCATGGATTGTGCGGGCCCTGTGGCCTCCGGGGCAAGCCGCTCGCGCACCGGCGCCGGCGGTCGCCGCATCCCAGAGGGCGCCCGCGGGGTGGCTGCCCCCAGCGCCCGGGGCTAGAATCCCGGACCGTCGCACCCCCTTCGAGCACCCCGCGCACCAGGAGCCGAATCGTGACCGGAACCATCCATGACGTCATCATCCTGGGCTCCGGCCCGGCCGGCTACACCGCCGCCATCTACGCCGCGCGCGCCAACCTCGAACCCGTGATGTTCTCCGGGCTCCAGCCGGGCGGCCAGCTGACGATCACGACCGAGGTCGAGAACTACCCCGGCTACCCCGACGGCATCCAGGGCCCCGAGATGATGGAGCACTTCCGCAAGCAGGCCGAGCGCTTCGGGACGGTGATCCACGACACGGTGGTCGAGAAGGTGGACTTCTCGCAGCGCCCCTTCCGCGTCTGGGCCGACGGCGCGGAGCACCGCGCGCGCAGCATCATCGTGGCGACCGGCGCCAGCGCCCTGCTGCTCGGCCTGCCAAGCGAGCAGAAGTACATGGGCTTCGGCGTCAGCGCCTGCGCCACGTGCGACGGCTTCTTCTTCAAGGGCAAGCCGGTCATCGTCGTGGGCGGCGGCGACACGGCGATGGAGGAGGCCAACTACCTCACGCGGTTCTGCTCCGAGGTCGTCGTGGTGCATCGGCGCGACGCACTGCGCGCCTCCAAGATCATGCAGGAGCGCGCCCTCGCCAATCCCAAGATCCGCTTCGAGTGGAACCGCGAGGTGGCCGAGGTGCTGGGCGATGGCAAGAAGGTCACGGGCGTGAAGCTGCGCGACACGCAGACCGGCGCGATCCACGAGCTCGCGACCGAGGGCGTGTTCATCGCCATCGGCCACAAGCCCAACACCGAGTTCCTCGGCGGCCAGCTCGCCACCGACGACAACGGCTACGTGAAGGTGCAACCGGGCCGCTCGATGACCAGCGTCGAGGGCGTGTTCGCGGGCGGCGACGTCCACGATTCCATCTACCGCCAGGCGGTCACCGCCGCCGGCAGCGGCTGCATGGCCGCCATCGACGCCGAGCGCTGGCTGGAGTCGCAGGCGCACGACGCCTCGCAGGCCGCCGCCAGCCGCGCCTGACCCCACCCCCACCGCGCCGTACGAACGCAGGAGAGCCGCCATGGAACGCGAGGTCCTCGAGTTCGACGTGCAGTTCGTGGGAGGCGGCCCGGCCGGGCTGGCCGGCGCCATCCATCTGGCGAACCTGGTCGCCGCCCACAACGAGAAGGCGGCCGCCGCAGGCACCGCGCCGCTGCCCGAGCTGAACCTGGCCGTGCTCGAGAAGTCGGCCGAGGTCGGCCACCATGGCTTCTCCGGCGCCGTCATGGACCCGCGCGCGATGGCCGAGCTCATGCCCGACTGGCGCGAGAAGGGCTGCCCGGTCGAGAGCGAGGTGACACACGACGACGTGCTGATCCTGAGCGAGGGCGGCCAGTTCCGGCTGCCATTCGTGCCGCCGGCGCTCGACAACCACGGCAACGTCATCGTGAGCCTGGGCGAGCTGACCAAGTGGATGGCGGGCGTGGCCGAGGAGAAGGGCGTGCTGATCGCCACCGAGACGCCCGCGGCCTCGCCGCTGCTCGACGGCCGGAAGCTGCTGGGCGTGCGCACCGGCGACAAGGGCGTGGCCCGCGATGGCTCGCACAAGCCCACCTTCCAGCCGGGCGCCGACTGCACCGCCAGGGTCACCGTGCTGTGCGAGGGCCCGCGCGGCACCGTCGCGCGCCAGCTCGAGGGGCCGTTGGGCCTGACCGAGGGCAAGCACCCCCAGGTCTATGCGACCGGCGTGAAGGAGCTGTGGGAGGTGCCGGCCGGCCAGGCCCGGAAGGGCCACGTCATCCACACCATGAACTGGCCGCTGCCCGCCGACACGTTCGGCGGCGGCTTCATCTACGGGCTCTCCGACACGCTGTGGTACGTCGGCTTCGTCACCGGGCTCGACTGCAAGGATCCGACCAACGACCCGCACGCCAATCTGCAGCGGTTCAAGACCCACCCGCACGTGCGCAAGCTGATCGAGGGCGGCAAGCCCATCGCCTACGGCGCCAAGGCGATCCCCGAGGGCGGCTGGTACGCCATGCCCAGGCTGTACGCCGACGGACTCCTGATCGCGGGCGACACGGGCGGGTTCCTGAACGGCGGCCGCCTGAAGGGCATCCACCTCGCCATCAAGAGCGGCATGCTGGCGGCCGAGCAGGTGTTCGAGTCGCTCCTCGCCGACGACTTCTCGGCCGCGAAGCTCGCCGGCTACGAGAAGCGCGTGCACGACTCATGGGCGGGCGCCGAACTGCGCGGCATGCGCAACTTCCATCAGGCGTTCGACGCCGGGCTGTGGCTGGCGCTGCCGCGCACGGGATTCCAGATGGCGATGGGCGGACTCGATCCCCTGGGTGACCACCTGAAGGGCCACGCGAGCCACGAACGCGTGGAGAAGCTCGCCAAGGTGCACCCGAACGGCAAGCCCGCCGCGCCCAGGTTCGACGGCAAGCTCACGTTCGACAAGCTGGCCGACGTCTACCTGTCGGGCACGATGCACGACGAGGACCAGCCGGTGCACCTGGTGGTGGCCGACACCAGCGTGTGCGCCACGCAGTGCCGGCGCGAGTACGGCAACCCGTGCCAGCACTTCTGCCCCGCCGCCGTCTACGAGATGGTGCCCGACGAGGCGAAGGGCGCGGGCGAGCTCAAGCTGCAGATCAACGCCTCGAACTGCGTGCACTGCAAGACCTGCGACATCGCCGACCCCTACCAGATCATCACCTGGGTGACCC
>CAZMQP010000059.1:0-11251 GCA_964568385.1 uncultured bacterium | reverse complement strand
CGCCCTCGGGGCGGTCGGCGACGGCGTAGCGCACCGCGTTCTCGACCAGCGGCTGGAGCAGCAGGCTCGGCACCTGCGCGTCGCCGAGCCCGGGCTCGATGACCGCCTCGAAGCGCAGGCGGTCCCCGAGGCGGACGCGCTCGATCGCGTCGTAGTCGCGCAGGAACGCCAGTTCGTGCGACAGGCGCTGGAGATCGCGGTCGGCGGAGGCGAGCACGTAGCGGAACTGGTCGGCCAGGCGCGTGACGATGTCCTCCGCCATGGCGGGGTCATCGGGGATGAGCGAGGCGATGGCGTTGAGGGTGTTGAACAGGAAGTGCGGGTTGATGCGGGCGCGCAGCGCGCGCGACTCCGCCTGCGCCAGTTCGGCCCGCATGCGCTCGATCTGCACCGCGCGCTCCACCGCCTGGCGGTAGAAGACGCGGGCGTAGATGAGGCCGCCCACGAGCATCGAGAAGACGAGCGAGAAGAGGCCCGAGACCACCCAGGTGGTGCCGTCGCCCAGGAACCCCTCGGCGATGAAGCGGTCCACCAGCAGCGTGGCCAGCATCGAGCCGGCGATCGAGGCGCCGAGGAAGACGGCGGCCTCGGGCAGCCAGTCGCGCGTGCGGTCGCGCTGCGCCAGCCGCACGCGCGGCAGCAGCGCCCGGCTGGCGAGCAGGATGGTGAGCGAGATCGAGTAGGAGAAGACGACCGAGATGCGGAACGAGGTCGCCAGGCGCTCCCAGCCGCCGCCGTAGAGGAGCCCGAAGAAGAGCGCGAACGGCACCGCCCACAGCAGCGGCTTCCACAGCAGTCCGAGCAGGGTGGCGCGCAGCGCCGAGGGGATCGGGTTCCGGTCCATGCGGGGACTCTCGTCCATGCCCGCGGCCGCGCCCACCGCACACCGCCCAACGGTCATCCGGGCGGGACGGACGGTCGCAGGGGGGCTCGCGTCAGCCCTGCGGCGCCGCGGTCACGCGAAGCACCATCACCGTGACGTCGTCCTGTGCCTCGACCCCCGCCAGGAACGACCGCAATCCCGTCAGCACCTGCTCCACCTGCTCGCGGGCGCTCAGGCGGGCGGGGATGCCCGAGAGCAGCGCCGCCAGACGCTCCTCGCCGAACATCTCGCCGTCGGCGCGCTGGGCCTCGGTCACGCCGTCGGTGTAGAGCACGACGCGGTCGCCGGCTCGCAGCGTCACGCGGCCCTCCTCGTAGGGGAGCCCTTCCATCATGCCCACCACCAGCCCGCCCACCTCGAGCGGCGACTGCGTGCCGTCGGCACGGACCAGCACCGGCGGGTTGTGCCCGGCGTTGACGTAGCGCAACTCGAGGTCGCGCTCGTGGATGGCGGCCAGGAAGAACGTGGCGAACTGGCCGGTGATGTCGCGCTGGCACACGAGCGCGTTGATGCCCGCCATGACCTCGGCGAGCGGCCGGCCGGTGGTGGCGTGCGTGCGAAGCGCCGCCTGAAGCATGGACGACAGCAGCGCGGCGGGCACCCCCTTGCCCGAGACATCCGCGATGGCGAGCAGCGCGCCATCGCCGGCCAGCGGCACGACGTCGTAGAAGTCGCCGCTCACCTGCCGGGACGACAGGTTCACCGCGTGCACGTCGAGCTGCGGCCGGCGCGGGAACTCCGAGAGCAGGAACGACTCCTGGATGCGCCGGGCCAGCACCAGCTCGCGTTCGGCGCCGGCGCGGTCGAGCGCCCGGCGGTGGAACTCGAACGCGAGGCCGGCGCCCAGGAACAGCGAGGCGAACAGCAGGGCGAACACCAGCACGTACAGCACGGCCCGCGGGCTGCCCATGAATCCGGGCAGCAGGGTCAGGCTGAGCACCGAGGCGGTGACGAGGGTGCCGAGGATGGCCACGAGTGCGAACGACAGCCCCACCAGCAGCGTCGCCATCGGGTGCTCCCGAAGCTGCGGCAGGCGGGGCAGGCCGAACCACTCCCACGCCCACAACGGCAGCCGCGTGCCGAGCGTGAAGCATGCGGCGATGAGCAGGTATTGGCGCCAGTAGGTCACCGGGGCGCCGCCGATCAGCAGGAAGAACGCGGCGAACGGGATGGCGAACAGGGGCGAGGTCCACGCCACGCGCCACAGGTCGGACATCGGCGTGCGGGAGCGGGGCAGCAGGCGTCGCCTGCTGCGGGGTGCTTCGCTCATGGCGCGAGGCGCTGGCGGACCCAGCCGGCGCGCGTGCGCGCATAGAGGAGCCGGTCATGCAGGCGGTCGCGGCGCCCCTGCCAGAACTCGATGCGGCCGGGCACCACGCGGAAGCCGCCCCAGTGCGGCGGCCGCGGCACGTCGCGCCCCTCGAAGCGCGCCTCGGCGCGCGCCAGCCGCGTCTCGAGCGCCGGCCGGCTCTCGATGCGGCGGCTCTGCGGCGAGGCCCACGCGCCGAGCTGGGCGCCGCGCGGGCGCGTGCGGAAGTAGGCGTCGGACTCGCGCGCCGGCACCGGGCGCACGCGGCCCTCGATGCGGATCTGGCGGTGGAGCACGTCCCACCACAGCAGCAGCGCGGCCCGCCCGCTCGCCGACAGCTCGCGGCCCTTGCGGCTGGTGGCGTGCGTGTAGAAGACGAACCCGTCCTCGGCGCCCTTGAGCAGCACCATGCGGTTCGAGGGGCGCCCCCTCGCATCGGCGGTGGCGAGCGACATGGCCGTGGGCTCGTGGAGTCCGGCGCGCACCGCCTCGCGCATCCAGCGCGCGAACAGCGCCATCGGATCCGCCGGCGACCGGGATTCGAGCAGGGCCCTGGTGCCGTACTCCCTGCGGATGCGGGCGAGCGTCATGGGCGCAATCTAGCGCCGAGGCACGCCGCTCCGCCACCGGCGGCCCGGATCAGCGCAGTCGGAGCGACAGAGAAGCGGCGAACAGGTCCTCGTCGCGCTCGGAGGCACCGAATGGACGGAAGCGGTTCCGCTGCCACGCCAGCTTGAGCCGGGTCCCGGGCCCCACGCGCACGCCGCCGCCCAGCTCGAGCCGGTCGAGGTCGTCGTCCCACGGACGGGCCGGCCCGCCGGCGGGCGTCACGTCGCTGAAGCGCATGACCTCGGCGCGCGCCGCCAGCCACCAGCCGGCCGGCATCATGGCGCTCGTCTCGACGTAGCCGCCGCGCACGCGCAGCTTGCCGGTGCGGATCGTCTCCCACGATTTCACGTAGCCCTCCGCCACCACCTCGGCGCGGCCCAGCGTCAGGGCGGCATCGCCCATGACCATGGCCTCGGCGTAGTCGCGCAGCGAGCCCCCGGGAGGCAGCGCCCACTCGGACCACTGCGGCATCCACGGGCCGTACGCTCCGGAGACGCCGGCGCGCAGCGCGGGCACCGGCATGTAGCCGATGCGGCCGAGCCAGCCGTGGCCCGGCGTGTCGTCGGCGTTGGGCTCCGGCCAGCCCGGCGTGCTCTGGGTGGCGCCGAGCGAGAACTCGAGCCCCTGCCAGGACCCGATCGCGGCCAGCCCGAAGTCCCACCAGCGGTCGTCCACGACCACCATGCCGTAGGAGTGCCCGCCACCGTAGTCGAGCGCCGTCTGCCCGGTGCCGGCCGCCGCGATGAGCTGCTCTGCGCTCGCCGGCACGGCGTCCCACGCCAGGCCCGTGTGGTACTGGTACATCAGCGGGCTGCCGATCAGCGGGTTGCGGTCGGAGTAGGTGCGCGGACCGAACGTGCCCACCGGCCACGGGATCTTGCCGGCCTGCACGTGCAGGTCGCGCTCCGTCCACGGCGTCCAGCGCACGTACGCGCCGTCGAGCACCACGGGCATCGCGCCCTCGTGCACGATCGCCTGCGTGAACACGGTGAGCCCCGGCGACACCACGGCGTCGAGGAACAGCCGCATGCGGTAGGGGTCGAACTGCGAATCGCCCTGCGAGTGCTGGTTGTAGCGCCGGCCCGTCTCGCTCGAGACCCAGCCGAGGTCGAGCAGCGCGCCGCCCTTCAGCCGCGTCTCGGCGTGGACGGCGGCGGGCGCGAGCGTCACGAGGGCGGTCAGCACGGCGGCGGCGGTTCTCATGCGGCCAGATCCTCCCGGCGCAGGGCGCAGGCGCCCGGCAGGTGCATGCCGAAGACGCTGCCGCGTCCCGGCTCCCCGGCGATCTCGAGCGTGCCGCCGTGCGCCTCGGCCACGGCGCGCACCAGCGCGAGACCGAAGCCGAGCCCGGAGACGTTGAACTCGAGCCCGTGGGCGGTGTGATGGTGGGCCGCGTCGCGCGGCGTGAACACGGGGCGGCCGAGCCGCTGCCGCAGCTCGTCGTCGAGGCCGATGCCGGTGTCGGCCACCTCGATCCACAGGTCGGCCCCCTCCGACCGCGTGCGCACGACGATGGAGCCCCCGTCCGGGGTGAAGCGGATGCCGTTCTGCACCAGGGCGTGCACCGCCTGCGCGATGCGCTCGCCGTCCACGCGGGCGCGGGTCGCGCCGCCGCCGGTCTCGATGCGGGTCTCGACGCGGCGGGCGGGCGCGCCCTGCCCGCCTTCGCGCACGGCGCGCTCGAGCAGCGGGACGAGGTCGGTGGGGGCGAGCCGCGTGGCGGCCGGATCGGCGGCGCGGCCCGCCTCCGACATGCGCGTGGCGTCGCTGGCGACGCGCTCGAGCTGGTCCGTGGAGCGCAGGATCGCCTCGAGCGCCTGCTGGCCGCGCACCGGGTCGGCGGCGAGGCGCGGCTCCATCAGCAGATGCGCCCAGCCGCGGATCACGGTGATGGGCGTGCGCAGCTCGTGCGAGGCGACGGCGATGAACTCGCTCTTGGCGCGCGCCACGTCCTCGAGGTGGTGCACGTACTCGCGCTGGCGTTTGCGCATGTCGTCGAAGCTCGCGGCGAGCTGGCCCAGTTCGTCGGCACGCCGGCGGTCGATGGGGGCGTCCCAGCCTCCCTGCTCCATCGCGTGGGCCGCGGCGACGAGCTGGCGGACGGGCGAGGTGATGTGCGTGCTGATCCACGCGGAGGCCGCGACCACGAGCAGCAGCAGCACGAGCCCGAGTTCCGCCAGGTGTGCGCGCACGTCCTGCAGGAAGGCGGTCTCGCGGTCGAACGAGCGCTGCAGCACGTAGGCATGGGGCACCGCGCCATCCGCGTAGGGCAGCGCGCGCGCCATCGCGTACCAGCGTCCGTCGCGGCCGGCGATCAGGCGCGGCTCGCCGAGCGGCTCGCGGCCGAGCCGGGCGGCGCCCTCGCGGTCCTCGCCCTCGGCCAGCGTCGAGCGGGTGACGGCATGGTCGGCGAGGAACGTGATGTCGCTGGCGGTCAGTTCGCGCAGGCGCGAGGCCATCGCGGCGCCGACCTCCTGGCCGATCAGCAGGGCGCCCACGATGCGGCCGCCCGCCACGACCGGCGTGGCGACCAGCAGCAGGTGGCCGCCGCGCTGGGCGAGCACGCGCCGCACCGAGCGGCCCGCCAGCGCCTCGGCGATGAGCCCCTCGCGGCTGGAGGGCGTCAGCGTCACCGGTCCGACCGAGGCGACGCTCTGGCCGATCAGGTCGGCGACCTCGAACACGTCGGGGTGCGCGATGGCGTGGAAGTCCTGCGCCACGCCGGCGACGGTCGCCCGGAACACCGGGTCGGTCGCGGTGTGCGGCAGCGTCAGCACCGAGAAGAACCTCGGGTCACGCACGATGACCGCGCTCGTCGTCTGCCACTCGGCCGTGCGGGCGGCGATCATGTCCTCGAACACCTGGGCGGCGCGCACGAGGTCGTCGCGCAGCACGCGCTCGGTGCGCCGCGACACGCCGCGGTCCACGAGCAGCAGCGTCGCCACGACGAGGGCGACGACCGGCAGCGCGGTCAGCAGCAGGATCTTGGCGCGAAGCGGCAGGGACATGCGGTCAGAACTCCACGTCGAGTTCGGCGTCCTGGCCCGCGGCGAGGGTCACCTCGCGTTCGCCGGCGGCGAAGTCGGGATGCCACCAGCGCACGGTGTAGCGGCCGGGTGGCAGGTCGGGCAGCCGGTACCGGCCGCGCTCGTCCGGCTGCGTGAAGGCGCGGTTGGGCAGCACCACGACATAGGCGGCCATGTCGGCGTGGAGGTCGCAGAACACGTGGACGACGCCCGGCGTGTCGAACCGGACGCTGCGCGACTGCGGCCGCGGGTACTTGCCGAGATCGAAGCGCCGGGCCGGCGAGACGCTGAACACGTTGTGGAAGATGGGGTCCATGTTGGGGAAGTCGACACTCGCGCCCCGCGCGACCGGCACCACGCGCGGCTGGAACGACTGATCCTTCTGCACGAGGCGCGCCCGTTCGGCCGGCGGCGCGATCAGCGAGTCGGTGCCGGCCGGCAGGCGCGCGATGGAGATGACCGCGTCGCGGACCGACCCGCGCGCGGCGGTGGCGGGCGCGGGGAGCGACGAGGCGCGGCCGGCGTACGGCTGCACCGAGGGCACCGCGCGGCCCGCGACGGGCACGCGGACGGTGCCGTGCACGTGCGCGGCGGAAGCCGGGGCGGCGGTCAGCAGGAGCAGGGCGAGCAGGCGCGTGCGCATGATCCATCCATGGGGGCGGGGAGGGGCCTCGGCAGAGGGCTCCCCCGGGTCATCGGCACACGTGCAGGGGGAGTTCACCCGAACGGCCCCGCCCGCCCGGCGGGGCGCCCCGCGCCGGCAGGGGCCACGCCGGGCCGGCCGGGTTCCCGACACCCCCCACGGCCGGCGGTCGGAGGGGGCGGCGTCGGACACGGCCCCCCGGGCATGCGCCGGGCCCGGCACGCGGGCGGCGCGCCGGGCCCGGGGCGAAGCGGACGTCAGCGGTAGGCGGGCAGGCCGGTCACCGCCTCACCCAGCACCAGGGTGTGGATGTTGTGGGTGCCTTCGTAGGTGTAGACCGACTCGAGGTTGCACATGTGCCGCATCACCGGGTACTCGGACGTGATGCCGTTGGCGCCGAGGATGTCGCGCGCCTCGCGCGCGATGCTCAGGGCGATCTCGCAGTTGTTGCGCTTGGCGAGCGAGACCTGCGCGGGATCGAGCGTGCCGCGCTCCTTGATGCGGCCGAGCTGCACGCACAGCAGCTGCGCCTTGGTGATCTCGGTCAGCATGTCGGCGAGCTTGGCCTGCACGAGCTGGAACTGCCCGATCGGCTTGCCGAACATGATGCGGCTCTTGGAGTACTCGGCGGCCGAGTGGAAGCAGGCCATCGCCGCGCCGACGACGCCGAACGCGATGCCGAAGCGCGCCTGCGTCAGGCAGCCGAGCGGGCCCTTGAGGCCGACGACGCCCGGCAGCAGGTCCTCCTCGGGCACGAACACGTCCTGCATCACCAGCTCGCTCGTGACCGAGGCGCGCAGCGAGTGCTTGCGCTTCTGCTCGGGCGCCGAGAAGCCCTTGGCCTTGGTGTCCACGATGAAGCCGCGGATGCGCTCCTTGCCGCTCTCCTCGTCCTTGAGCTTGGCCCAGACGATGGCGATGTCGGAGACCGTGCCGTTGGTGATCCACATCTTGGCGCCGTTGAGCCGGTAGCCGCCGTCCGCCTTCACCGCGCGCGTGGTCATGCCGCCGGGGTCGGAGCCGTGGTCGGGTTCGGTGAGGCCGAAGCAGCCGATCAGCTCGGCCTTCGCGAGCCGCGGCAGGTACTTCATGCGCTGCTCCTCGGATCCGTAGGCGTAGATGGGGTACATCACCAGCGAGCCCTGCACCGAGGCGAATGACCGGAGGCCGGAGTCGCCGCGCTCGAGTTCCTGCATCGCGAGGCCGTAGGCGGTCGCCGAGACGCCGGCGCAGCCGTACTTCTCGGGCAGCGAGGCGCCCAGCAGCCCCATCTCGGCGACCTCGGGGATGATCTCGCGCGGGAAGTACGCCTCGTCGTAGGCGTGCTCGATCAGGTGCAGGAAGCGGTCCTCGACCCAGGTGCGGACGGAGTCGCGGATGGTGATCTCGTCCTCGGTCAGGAGCGAGTCGATCTCGTAGAAGTCGACGCCGGTGAAGCGGGACATGGACACTCCTCGGATGGCGCGTGGTGCGGCGCAGGGCGGCTGCGAACCGACGCAGTATAGGGGCGGGACCGGGGCCCGGCCACCGGCTGCGGGCTCCGCGCGGGGCGCATGGACGCGGGGCCGCGGCTCGCCTAACGTGCAGCGCATGTCCCGCGCCCGACCCCATCCGGAGGCTCCCGCATGCGCCCGCGTCCGCTGTTCCTCGCCGCCGTCACGGCGCTCGCCGCGCTCATGAGCGAGGGCGCCGACCAGACCACCGCCGCCGCCCGCGGTGAGGCCACGCGCTCGGTCGTGCACGGCCGCGGCGGGATGGTGGCCGCCGCGCAGCCGCTCGCGGTGCAGGCGGGCATCGACATCCTCAAGGCGGGCGGCAGCGCGGTGGACGCGGCCATCGCCGTCAACGCCTGCCTCGGCCTGATGGAGCCGACCGCCAACGGGATCGGCGGCGACCTGTTCGCGATCGTATGGGACCCCGAATCGGGACGGCTGCACGGACTCAACGCCTGCGGCCGCTCGCCGCGCTCGCTCACGGCGGATGCGATCCCGCGCGAGGCCGACGGCACCATCCCGCTGCACTCGCCCTATGCCTGGAGCGTGCCCGGCTGCGTGGACGGCTGGGCGCAACTGCACGCGAAGTTCGGGCGGCTGCCGCTGGCGCGCGTGCTGGCGCCGGCGATCGGCTACGCCGAGGGCGGATTCCCGCTGTCGCCCGTCATCGCCTCGGATTGGGCGCGCGGGGCGCGCCGCTTCGCGGACAAGCCCGGCTTCGCCGAGGTGTTCCTTCCGGGCGGCCGCGCACCGGCCGAGGGCGAGGTGTTCCGCAATCCCGCGCTGGCGCGGACGCTGGCACGCATCGGCGAGCACGGCCGCCGCGGTTTCTACGAGGGGCCGGTGGCCGAGGCGATCGTGGACTACTCTCGGCGGCACGGCGGCTTCTTCTCGCTCGCCGACCTGTCGGGGCATCGCTCCGAGTGGGTGGACCCCGTCTCCACGAGCTACCGCGGCCACGAGGTGTGGGAACTGCCGCCCCCCGGACAGGGGATCGCGGCGCTGCAGATGCTCAACATGCTGGAGACGTTCGACCTGAAGGCCATGGGACGCGGCTCGGCCGACTTCTGGCACGTGATGACCGAGGTCAAGAAGCTCGCCTACGCCGACCGCGCCCGCTACTACGCCGATACCGAGTTCGCGCAGGTGCCGGTGCGCGAACTCATCTCGAAGGAGTACGCGCGCGAGCGTGTGCGGCGGCTCGACCTCGCGAAGGCGGCGCAGGTGGACGCGCCCGGCGACCCGGCGGCACTCAGCCGGCCCGAGACCACCTACCTGTGCGCGGCGGACTCGGACGGCATGATGGTGTCGCTGATCCAGAGCAACTACACCGGCTTCGGCTCGGGCCACGCCATCCCGGCGCTCGGTTTCGGGCTCCAGAACCGGGGCAACCTCTTCGACCTGACCCCCGGGCGGCCCAACTCCTACGCGCCCGGCAAGCGCCCGTTCCACACCATCATCCCGGCGTTCATGACGCGCGAGGGGCGGCCGGTGATGGCCTTCGGGCTGATGGGCGGCGACATGCAGCCGCAGGGGCACGCGCAGATCGTGGTGAACCTGGTGGACTTCGGCATGAACCTGCAGGAGGCCGGCGACGCGCTCCGCCTGCACCACACCGGATCGAGCGAGCCGACGGGCACGGTGATGCGCGAGGGCGGCGTGCTGCATCTGGAGGGCGGACTGCCCGACTCCGTGCTGGCCGAACTGCGCCGGCGCGGGCACCGCATCGAGCCGCAGGCCGTCGGCGGCTACGGCGGCTACCAGGCCATCTGGCGCGATCCGCGGACCGGCGTGTACACGGGCGCCACCGAGAAGCGCAAGGACGGCTGCGCCATCGGCTACTGACGGCGCCGAAGTTGCCGCTCGCTCGGGGCCTCCCGTAGACTCCGCGGGTCCTCCTGTCCCCTTCCCAAGGGAGTCCCCTCCATGGCCTCCGTCAAGACCGCGGCCGGTGCGTCCAAGAAGCATGCGGGGCTGAGCCCCGAGGACCTGGTCGCCCTCTACCGCACCATGGTCACCTCCCGTCGCACCGACGACGAGGAGATCCGGCTCAAGAAGCTCAACCTCATCTTCTTCCAGATCTCGGGCGCCGGGCACGAAGCCGTGCTCTCGGCCGCCGGCAGGGCGATGAAGCCGGGGCACGACTACTTCTATCCCTACTACCGCGACCGGGCCCTGTGCCTGCAGCTCGGCATGACCGTCGAGGAGATGCTCCTGTCCGCCGTGGGCGCGGCCGAGGACCCCAACTCGGGCGGCCGCCAGATGCCGAGCCACTGGGGCCACCGCAAGCTGCACATCGTGTCGCAGTCGAGCCCGACCGGCACGCAGTTCCTGCAGGCGGTCGGCGCCGCCGAGGCGCTGGTCAAGTACCGCGAGCTCGAGGGCGAGCATCCCTCGCTCAAGGGCCGCGCCAAGGGCGACGAGGTGGTGTACGTCTCGACCGGCGACGGCACCACCAGCCAGGGCGAGTTCTGGGAGGCCCTCAACTCCGCCTGCAACCTCAAGCTCCCGGTGCTGTTCCTGGTCGAGGACAACGGCTACGCCATCTCGGTGCCGGTGGACGTGCAGACCGCGGGCGGCAGCATCGCCAAGCTGGTCGCCGGCTTCCCGAACCTGCACCTGACCTCCGACGTGGACGGCACCGACCCGGTCGCCTCGTACGCCGCGCTGCGCGACGCCGTGGCCCACTGCCGCGCCCGCAAGGGCCCGGCGCTGGTGCATGCCAAGGTCACGCGCCCCTACTCGCATTCCATGTCGGACGACGAAAGCAAGTACAAGCCGGCGCAGCTGCGCGAGGCCGAGGCCGAGAAGGACTGCCTTCGCACCTTCGGGGACTTCCTGGTGCGCGAGGGCATCCTCACCGCCGAGTCGCGCGAGGCGCTCCATGCCGAGGTCGCAGCCACGATCCGCACCGCCTCGGAGCGGGCGCAGCAGGCGCAGCAGCCGCCCGCCCACACGGCGACGGCGTTCGTGTTCTCGCCCGACGTGGACCCCACCTCCGACCGGTTCGTGTCGCAGCCGCGACCGGAGCAGCCGGACCAGGCCGAGACCATCCTCCAGAGCATCAACTACGCGCTGCGCGACGAGATGCGGCGCGACTCGCGCATCGTGATGTTCGGCGAGGACATCGCCGACGCCTCGCACGAGGAGGTGCTCGAGGACCTCAAGGGCAAGGGCGGCGTGTTCGGCGTGACGTGGGGCCTGCAGAAGCAGTTCGGCGGCAGGCGCGTGTACAACTCGCCGCTGGCCGAGGCCAACATCGTCGGGCGCGCCATCGGCATGGCCACG
>CAZMQP010000058.1:8558-11287 GCA_964568385.1 uncultured bacterium | reverse complement strand
GACCTGTTCGGAGCCACGTTCGACGTGCGCTGGCTCGAGCGCGCCGACGAGGTGGCCGCGACCATGCTCGAGCGCTTCTGGGATCCCGCGGACGGCGCGTGTTTCGAGAGCCCCGCCGGGGACGAGAGCCTGCTCGTGCGCATGAAGGACGGGTTCGACGGCGCCGAACTGGCCGGCAACTCGGTGGCGGCGGTCGTGCTGGTGCGGCTCGCCGCGCTGACGGGCCGTCCGGACCTGCGTGCGCGGGCCGAGCGCACATGCGCGTTCCACGAGCGCCGGCTCGCCGGCAATCCATGGGCGATGCCGCAGATGCTCGTGGCGATGGACCTGCTCGCGCGTCCCGGCCGGCACATCGTGATCGCCGGGGACCCGAGCGCGGCCGACACCCTCGCCCTGATCCGCGCGTCGGAGCGGGGCTTCCGCCCGTTCGACGAGCGGATCGTCGTCGCCCCCGAGTCGCGCGAGCGGCTCGTGCGCATCGCCCCGTTCCTCGCCTCGCTCGCACCGCGGGAGGGCCGCGCCACGGCGTTCGTGTGCGTGGACCGCGCCTGCCGCCTTCCCGTCACCGACCCCGAGGCGCTCGCGGCCCAGCTGGCCGGCGCCTGACCCCCCGCCCCCAAGGAGATCCCCCATGCGGCGATTGATGCTCCGACTCGCGCTCGCGCTGTCCGCGCTGGTTCCGGCCGCGCAGGCCCAGCCGGGTCCGCCACCGCCCGCGACGCTGGTGCAGGTCCGCGCCGACGCGGTGACGCTGCCCGCGGGCGGCCGCGCCGACGTGCAGGTCGCGCTGCGGATCGCGGAGCACTGGCACATCAACGCGAACCCGCCGGCGCTCGAGTACAACATCCCGACCGAGGTCTCGCTCACCGCCGCGCACGGCCTGCGGACGGGCCGCGTGCGCTACCCGGCGGGCAAGTCCATGCGGTTCTCGTTCGAGGACCAGCCGCTGCTCGTCTATGACGGCGACGCCACCGTGACCATCCCCATCGCGGCCGCCGCCACCGCTGCGCCCGGCACCCACACGCTGAACGGCGCGGTCCAGTTCCAGGCCTGCGACGACAACGTGTGCCTGCCGCCGGCGAGCGTCCCCTTCACCGTGGCCGTCACCATCACCGCGCCCGATCCCGCGGCGGCCGCCGCGCCCGAGGCGTCGGCGCCGTTCGACACCACCGAAGCCACCCCCGCCGAGGCCGCCGCCGCGCCGGCGCCCGAGGGGTTCATGACCGCGCCGCCCGACGATGCGACCGGACGGGCGCAGTCGCGCCTGACGCAGGCGCTCGAGAGCGGCGGGTTCGGCTGGTTCCTCGCGCTCTTCATCGGCGGGCTGCTGCTCAACCTCACGCCGTGCGTGTTCCCCATGCTCGGGGTCACGGTGAGCATCTTCGGTGCGCGCCGCGCCGAGCCGCTGCCCAAGGTCATGCTCGCGGCGGTGCTCTACCTGCTCGGCATCGCCGCCATGTACACGGGTCTCGGCGTGCTCGCCGCGATGACCGGGGGGCTGTTCGGCGCCGCGCTGCAGAGTCCGTGGGTCAACATCGGGCTCGGGGTGCTGCTCATGGGGCTGTCGCTCGGCATGTTCGGGCTGTTCGAGATGCAGGCGCCGACGTGGGTGCTCGACCGGCTCGGCGGCGCCAACACCGCGAGCCTCGCGGGCGTGTTCCTGTCGGGGCTCGGCGTCGGCATCATCGCGGCGCCGTGCGTGGGGCCGTTCATCGTCGCGGTGCTGGCGCTGATCGCGCAGAAGCAGAGCGTGGCCTTCGGCGTGCAGACCATGTTCACCATCGCGGTCGGGCTGGGATTCCCGTACCTCTTCCTCGCCACCTTCTCGAGCCTGCTGCAGGCGCTGCCGCGCCAGGGCGCGTGGATGGTGTGGATCAAGAAGGTGTTCGGGGTGCTGCTGGCCACCATCGGCCTGTCCTACGTGACGATCGGGCTGCTGCCGGACCTGGCGCCGTACGTGGTGCCTGCGGGGCTGGTGATGGGCGGCCTCTACCTGGGCTTCATGGAGAAGAGCGACAACGCGCGCGCCGCGTTCCGCGTCACCAAGCGCGTGCTCGGCACGCTGGCCGTGCTGGGCGGCATCGCGCTGGTGCTGCAGGTGACGCGCGCCCGCACGCAGGCCATCCCGTTCGCGGCCTACGACGAGCGCTCGGTCGCGGCCAGCCTCGCGTCGGGCCGGCCGGTGATGCTGGAGTTCTCCGCCGACTGGTGCGTGCCCTGCCACGAGATGGAACTGCACACGTTCGTCGCCCCCGAGGTGGTGTCGCTGGCGCGGCGGTTCGACCCGTACAAGGTGGACCTCACCAAGTTCGACGCCGCGGAGTCGAAGCAGGCGCGCGAGCGCTACGGCGTGACGGGCGTGCCGACGGTGGTGTTCCTGGCCCCGGACGGGGCGGAGGTCGGCGCCGCTCGCGTCGTCGGGTTCATGGGGCCGGGGCCGTTCGCCGAGCGCCTGCGGCAGGCCTCGGCGCCTTGAGCGCCGAGGCGGCCCCGTCGGCGGTGCTCGCCTATCCCGGGCGACCCGACACGCCCGCGCGGCTCGACGCGGTGGCCTGGACGCCGGCGCAGCGGCTCGCGCGCGCGGCGCAGGCGCTCGCACTGGCGTGGGGCGCGGCGGTGGCGGCGGTGTTCCTGCCGGTGCTCCACTTCGTGCTGGTGCCCGTGCTGCTCGTCGCCGGACCGGTGGCGGCGCTGCTGCGCCACCGCGAGCGGCGCAGCCTGCGCGGGTT
>CAZMQP010000058.1:0-8548 GCA_964568385.1 uncultured bacterium | reverse complement strand
GCCCGGCGTGCGGCGCGGCGCTCGCCGAGCGCCGCGCCCTGCCGCTGCGCGACGAGATCCCCATCCGCTGCGACGGCTGCGGACGGGGTCTCGTCCTGCGCGCGGTCAGCGCAGCCCGAAGCTCCAGCCCGCCTCCAGCTTGAGGTCGGGCGAGTCGCCGATCCCCAGCTTGAGGTCGGTGAAGAACCGGTTGCCCGAGCGGGTCGGGGCGTCCACGCCGACGATGAAGTGCCCGCCGCCGTAGGTGTCGCTGTCGTCCTCGAACGGCCCGCGCGAGTCGAACGACACGAAGTGGAAGCCGATGCCGGCGCCCGCGTACGGCTGCCAGGTCTGGCCGCGGACGTCGATGCGGTAACGGAAGTCGCCGTTGAGCGAGATGATGGTGGCGTTGTCGCCGAACCCGATGTCGATCATGGGCACGAGATCGATGTTGGGTCCGACTTCGCCGATGGTGAACTGGCCGCCGAAGAACACCTGGTCCGGGCTGTCACCGAACCCGATGTGGAGGCCGTAGTTCGAGAACGACTCGGCGGCGTGCGACGTGGCCGGAATCACCAGAAGGGCGGCCAGGGTGATCAGGAGCTTGCGCATCTCGTGAGGTCCTTTCGAGGAGGGGAGCCCCATGGGGGAGCCCACTGGTAGCACGCCCGACGGCCCCGGCCAAGTCCCCGGACGCCCGCCCCGCCCGCGGCCGCGCTCGTCCGGCCGCCCCGGGCCGGCGACGGCGGCTCTGCTATCCTTCCCGCCGCCCGCTCCGCCCCACCCCGGAGATTCGATGCCCCGACCGTTCGTGCGCGCTTTCACGGCCGCACTGTTCCTCATCCTCGCCCTTCATCCGGCCGGCGCCCGCGCCACGATCACGCCCGAGGCGGAGCGCGTCGTGCGCCGCTATCTCGAGGCCACCGGCGGCGAGGCGGCGTTCGCCGCCGAGAGCACGCTCTACACGCGCGCCCGCGTCGAGGCGTTCGGGTTCACCGGCACGCTCGAGAGCTGGATCGGCCGGCCGGACCGGCGCGCCTCGCGCACCGAACTGGGGCCGTTCAAGTTGCGCGAGGGCGGCCGCGACGGACGGGCGTGGCGCACCGACCCGACCACCGACCGCATCGTGACGCTCGCCGACCACGACCTGCGCGAGTCCGAGGCGGGCGCGTGGTTCGAACGCGAGCGCTGGGCCGAGCCCGGGCAGGGCGGCGGCGACGTGCGCCTGGCCAGCGCCGAGCGCGACTCCGCCAGCGGCTACGCCGTGCTCGAGGTGCGCGCGCCGGCGAACCCGTCCGCCAAGCCGCGCCGCCTGTGGTTCCGCGACCGCGACGGCCTGCTCGCCCGCGTCGAGGCGCCGCGCGACGCCGGTCTCGTCGTCACCGAGTTCGCCGATTGGCGCCTCGTCGCCGGGCGGCTGCGGCCGTTCCGCACCGTGACGCGCGCCGCCCACATGCCCGCCAACGTGCTGACCGCCACGACCGACTCGCTCGCCGTCAACGCCGGCCTCGCGGGGGTCGAGTTCGACCCGCCGGGCGCGCGCGACAGCGGCGTCACGTGGGCGCGCACGCCCGGGCGCGCCGTGATCCCGTTCGACTACCGCGCCCGCCACCTGTGGGTGAAGGTGCGGCTGGCCGACGGCTCGCTGCACGACGTCCTGTTCGACACCGGCGCCAGCGTCACCGTGCTCGACAGCGCGTTCGCACGGCGCATGGGGCTCGCGACCGAGGGGTTCATGCAGGCGGCGGGCGCGGGCGCCGCCGGCAGCGCGTCGTTCGCCGAGCTGCCCGAGCTGTCGCTGGTCGGCGAGGCCGGCGACGGCATCGCGGTGCGGGGCCTGCGCGTGGGGGTGCTGTCGGTGAGCCCGTCGTTCGCCCCCTACTTCTGGCGCGAGGTGCCGGGGGTCATCGGCTACGACGTCATCTCGCGGTTCCACGTGACGGTGGACTACGACGCCTCGCGCCTGACGCTGCGCGATCCCGCCGCCGGCGGCTACGAGGGCCCCGAGCCGCCGCTCCGGATGGTGATGAACGGCACCGTGCCCGCCGTCGAGGCCACGGTGGACGGACACACGGGGCTGTTCCGCCTCGACCTCGGCTCGAGCAGCACCGTGGACCTGCACACGCCGTTCGTCCGCCGCCACGGGCTCGTCGCGAAACTGCGCCATCCGATGCGCGTCACCGGCACCGGCTTCGGCGGCGAGTTCGCCAGCACGCTCGGCCGGCTCGGCCGCATGCAGGTGGGCCGGCATGCGTGGGACGACCCCATGGTGACCTGCGCCGATGCGGCCGAGGGCGCGTTCGCGAGCGAGGAGTTCGCGGGCAACATCGGCAACCGCCTGCTCGAGCGCTTCCGCGTCACCCTCGACTACGAGCGCCGCCAGGTCGTGCTCGAGCCTGGCGCCCGCGCGGGCCAGCGCGACCGCTTCACGCAGGTCGGAGCGCTGCTGACGATGGAGCCCGACTCGCACGTGGTGGTGCGGGCCGTGCTCGAGGGCTCGCCGGCGATGCGCGGCGGCCTGCGTGAGGGCGACCGGGTGCTGCGGATCGACGGCCGCGGCGTGCGCGAGTGGGACGCGGGGAGCCTCGAGGCCCGCTTCGAGGGCGGTTCGCCCGGCGGCACGGTGACGCTCGACGTGGAGCGCGGCGGGCGCGGCAAGCGTGTGCGCATCCAGCGGCGCGAGGTGCTGCCGTGAGCCGCCCTTCGGGACGGCTGCGGAGGCTCGCGCTCGCCGCGTTCGGCGCCCTGCTCGCGATCGCGGGCTGCGGCAAGGGGCGGATCTCGGGAGTGCTGCCCGAGAACCAGCGCCCCACCGTGCGCCTCACCGAGGCGCCGGCGAGCACGACGCGGCCCTACTACTACGCCTACGAGATGCGCTGGACCGGGTTCGATTCGGACGGCCGCGTGGTGGCGTTCGAGTACGTGATCGACCCGCCGACGCGCGCCGACGCCGAGACCGCGTGGGTGCGGACCACCGAGAACCGCGTGCTGGCGCTGTTCAGCGCCGACCAGGCCGACCCGGCCCGCGCGCCGGCGGCACGCGGACTGCACACGTTCGCGCTGCGCGCGGTGGACGACCGTGGCGCGCGCTCCGAGGTGGTGCACCGCGACTTCAACGCCTACACCGTCGTGCCCACCGCGAAGATCCTGCAGCCCGCGCCCAACCGGTACCTCACCCCGCTGGTCGCGCCGACGCTGCGCGTGGTGTTCACCGGCACCGATCCCGACGGCCGCACGCGCAGCACGCCGGTCCGCTACAAGTACAAGGTCATCGGCGAGGGCAACAACGAGCTCGACTTCGTCAGCGTGCTGGTGGATCCGGACACGCTGCGCCGCCGCTACGGGCCGCACTACGCCACGTGGGACTCGCTGCCGGGAGACGCGGGCTCGTTCACGCTCCAGAACCTCATCCCCGAGCGGCGCTACGTGGTCGCGCTGGTCGCGTTCGACGAAGTGGGGGCGTCCACCACGACGTTCAACTTCGACACCAACCTGCTCTACATGTACGTCTCGTACATCGGCACGCTGGGTCCCAAGCTGACCGTGTTCAACGAGTCGTTCTACTACCAGTTCCCGAGCGGCAGCTTCTCGCTCGACCCCTTGTCGTTCATCCGCAGCGAGGCGCCCTCGGGGCAGCCGGTGCGCATCCGCTGGCGCGCGACGCCGCAGCAGGGCTCGTTCATGACCGGCTACCGCTGGATGGTGGACGGCGACATCGGCGACGAGTCGCCGCGCCGCGACGAGAGCACGGATCTCTCGCGCTGGAGCCAGTGGTCGGTGGGCAGCGAGGAGGCGGTGCTGCCGCCCGCCGAGCCGCCGCCCGGTCAGTCCACGATGCGGCGGTTCTTCTACCTGCAGGCGCGCGACAACAACGACGCCACGAGCATGGCCGTGGTCGAGCTCACGCTGGTGCGGCCCGCGTTCGACCGGCCACTGCTGTTCCTCGACGACACGCGCCTGCTCGAGGACAAGCGGCTCACCAACGGCACCATCGACCGGCCGCGTGGCGCGTGGCCGACGGCGGCCGAGCTGGACACGTTCTTCTTCGCCCGCGGCGGCCAGCCGTGGCGCGAGTACCCGGCCGGCACCGTCAGCCCTCCGGGCGTGTTCCTCGGCTACGACCTCGACACGCTCGGCGCGCGCTTCCAGCGCGACGGCATGGTGACGCTGGAACAGCTCGGCCGCTACCGGCACATCGTCTGGTACACGGACAGCAAGGCGGCGCTCAACCCCAACCCGCCCTCGTACGCGCAGTCCCCGATGTCCACGCTGCGCATGCTGGCGACGCCCGGGCGCACCAACGTGCTCGCCACCTGGGTCACGCAGGGGGGCAAGCTGTGGCTGTTCGGCGGCGGCGTCGCCACCAGCCTGCAGAAGGAGTGGGAGCGCACCGGCAGCTCGTCCAACATCTTCTCGTTCACCGACGGCGAGCTGGTGCCCGGCCGCATGATGTACGACCTCGCGCGCTGGCGCTCCGAGATCACCGTGGGCAGCTCCTCGCAGGCGACGCAGCCGCCCGGCGGCATCCGCCGCGATGCGGGCGATCCCGACTGGAGCGAGCTGCCGGCCTACCTGTTCGGCAAGTCCTCCGCGACCGACCCGATCGCCACCTACGCGCCGAACCGCACCAGCGCCTCGGACTTCTACCAGAGCTCCTACGCGGCCGAGGTGATCTCCAAGGCCAACGAGGTCGAGGAGGACTTCGACCTCAGCGTGGACGGCGTGGACCTGCGGCCGGTCCTGGACACGCTCTACGTGACCGTCGGCGGCACCGCCGGCAGCGACCGGCCGGTCATGACCGTGTACCGGGGCGTCCAGCATGCGCCGCTCGTGATGAGCGGTTTCCCGCTGTGGCACTGGCGGCGTGAGCAGCAGATCCAGATCGCCGACTTCGTGCTGCAGCGGCTGTGGGGCCTGACGCGCCAGAACGTGCCGCGCTGAGCCGCGCGGCGGTGCCCGGCGCCGGTCAGCGGCCGCCGGCCTCGAAGTCGAGCCAGGCTTTGATCACGCGCAGCTTGCGGTCGGCCAGCGCCTGCTCGCGTTCGGCCACCTTCTCGCGCGCCGACGCCGTGACCTTCCACGACTCGAGGTAGCCCTGCTCGGCGCGCAGCAGCGGCGCGTCGTCGCCGCGCTCGCTCTGCGGCCGCAGGCCCGCCATCTGCAGCTCGAGGTCGCACACGCGCACCAGCGAACGGCCATAGTCCATCTGCGCCGTGGCGAGGTCGCCGCGTGCGGACTCCACCTCGAGCGTGCGCTCGAAGTAGTCCCGCATCAGCTCCTGCCGCTTCTTCTCCGTCTCGAGCGCCTTGCGCTCGGCATCGAGCTTGGCCTTCTTCGCATCCCTGATGCGGCGGTCGAGGGCGCTGATCTCCGAGCGCTTCACGTCCACCGTGGCCTTGGCCTGGATCGCGCGCGTCCGCGTCGCGGCGATCTCGGCCTCGGCGAGATCGGCGTAGCGCTGCATGCGGTCGCGCTCGTCGCGGACCACGTCCTCGCCGCGCCAGTCCACGAGTTGCGGGCGCCACGGTTCGGGCGAGGCCGCGGAGGTGCCCCCGGCCGGCCGCGCCACATCGAGCGTGCGCGGGCGCGCGGGTTCGTCCGCCCCCTTGAGCGTGTCGGCGGCCGCCTCGGGCGCCGGCGAGTCGGTGGTCTGGGCGGCGAGCGGGGAGGCCGCCGCCACGGCGAGCAGCAGGACGAGCAGGCGGGCGAGGCGGTGCATCGGGGAGCTCCTTGGCAGATGGGTCGTTCCGCGCGGCGCGGCCGCGGCCCGTGAAGCTAGCGCACGCAGGCATCCGGCGCCTCCCGCCCGCAGTGCTGCGCGCCCGGCCCGCCTCGGGCAAGATGGGCCGGCCGACACGTGCGGCGCGCGGCCGCATCCGCCGCCGCCATGCCCGACCCGAACCCGACGGAGACCCCCATGTCCGCCGCCCGCCGCCACCTCCCGCTCGTCCGCCTCTGCTGCCTGTTCGCCCTGTCGCTGTCCGCATCGCCGCTGCGTGCCGCGGACGCACCCAAGCCGCCGGCCGAGCCGGGCCCGTGGACCTTCGGCGCGGTGGCGACGCTCAACTTCTCCCAGAGCCAGTTCAGCACCAACTGGGCGGGCGGCGACAAGGGCAGCATCGTGTGGGTGGCCGGGGCCGCCACCACGGCGGAGCGGCAGTTCTCGCGCCGCTTCCATCTCGCCAACTCGCTGCAGCTCGCCTACGGACAGACCTCGCAGCAGGTCGCCGATCCGGCCGACCCCTCGGGCCGCCGCTGGGACTCGCCCGACAAGACCACCGACCAGATCCTGTTCGAGGCGACCGGCCGGCTCACGCTGGATTCCTTCGTGGATCCCTACTTCGGAATCCGTGCCGAGTCGCAGTTCCAGGACCAGAGCGATCCGGCCGGAGCGCTCACGTTCAATCCCATCCGCCTCAAGCAGTCCGCCGGCATCGCGCGCGTCCTCGAGAAGACCGCCGACCGCGAACTCATCACCCGTCTCGGCGTCGGCTTCCGCCAGACGCTGACGCGCGCGTTCGTGGATCCGGCCACGCGCGAGACGCGCCGATTCACGTCGAACGACGGCGGGTTCGAGTGGCAGACGCAGATGACGCGGCCGATGCTCGACAAGAAGGTGCTCTACAAGGGTCAGCTGCTCGTGTTCCAGCCGGTGTTCTACTCCAAGTCGGGCGCGCTCGAGGACTTCGACGCGGCCGCACGCGTGGCGCTGCCGGGGCGCGAGCCGGTGGCGGACTTCTGGAAGGCGCCCGACCTCGACTTCCTCAACACGTTCTCGGCCCAGATCACCAAGTCGCTCGGCGTGAACCTCATCGTGCAGTGGCGCTACGACAAGTTCGACGCCGCCACGCCGCTGGAGGCGGGCCAGCCCATCGCCGCGCAGGCGGCGGTGGTGGACCGCGGCATCCGCAAGGCCGGGCAGTTCAAGGAGGTGCTCGCCCTGACGGTGAGTTACCGCCTGTTCTGAGCCGCGGCGGCCGCGGGGTCAGTCCGGCGGATGCTGGCGGTGGTGGGACGACTCGCGCTGGAAGCGCTCGCCCAGCGCCAGCAGCGCCGCATCCTCGAACGGCGCCGCCACGAGCTGGAAGCCGCACGGCATGCGCGCCGCTCCGAACCCGGCCGGCAGCGCCAGGCCGGGCAGCCCGCACGCGGCGCTGAGCGCGCCGACGGGGTCGCCGTAGGGCAGCGCCTCGTAGAGGTCCATGGAGAGCGGCGGCGCCACCGACTTGAAGTTGGGCGTCAGGAGGATGTCGTGGCGCTCGAACCACTCCGCCATGCGCACCTGGATCTCGCGGCGCATGCGCATGGCCTTGACCGTGTCGGCCCCGGTGATGGGGGCGCCGATCTCGCGCTGCCTCGGCGCCAGCGGATCCACCAGCTGCGAGACGCGGCCATCGTCGAAGAACCCGGAGAACGTGCTCAGCGCCTCGGCGGTGATGAGCGTGCCCGCCACCTCGCTCGCCGGGAGCTCGGGCAGAGCGGCTTCCTCGATGTGGAATCCCATGGCGCGCATCCGGGCGACGGCGGCCTCGAAGGCCGCGCGCACCTCGGGCTCGCCGCTCTTCGACCAGTCGAGCGGCACCACCGCGATGCGCGGCGGAGGCCGGCGGCGGGCGCGCGCGGACGACAGGTCGAGCGTCACGCCGGCCAGCGAGGGATCGCGCGGGTCGGGCGCGTGGATGGCGGCCAGCACCGCGCGGCAGTCGGCGGCGCTGCGGGCGAGCGGCCCGATCTTGTCGAACGTGTCGGCGCCCACCATGCCGCCGGCGCGCGAGACGACGCCGTAGGTGGGACGGAACCCGGTCAGCCCGCAGAACGCGGCCGGGCACAGGATGCTGCCCCACGTCTCGGTGCCGATGGCGAAGGTGGCGAGCCCCGCGGCCACCGCCGCGCCGGAGCCCGATGAGGAGCCGCCGGTCCAGCGCGAGGGATCCCATGGATTGCGGCCCGGCCCGCTCGCGGAGGCGTCGCCGTAGCGGTACCCGAGGCAGCCGGCGAACTCGACCATGGCCGCCTTGCCGAGCAGCACCGCCCCGGCCTCGCGCAGCAGCCGCACCACCGTGGCGTCCTCCGCGGGCACGCGATCGCGCAGGAAGCGCGTGCCCCAGGCGGTGGGGATGCCGGCGGTGTCGAGCAGGTCCTTGGCCGCGTACGGAATGCCGTGGAGCGGGCCCTTGTAGCGCCCCGCCTTGATCTCGCTGGCGGCCTGCTTCGCCTGCTCGCGCGCCAGCGCGGGCGTGACGTGCTCGTAGGCGTTGAAGCGCGCGTTGCGCGCCTCGATGCGCGCGAGGAAGCCCTCGGTGAGGTCCACCGGAGAGAGCCGGCCGGCGCGCAGGTCGGGGGCGAGCTCCGAGACGGGCGCGAAGAACACCTCGGGCTTGAGCGTCATCGCGCGCTCCGCCGCCGCGCCAGCGGCTGGAACACCACCGACAGGTCATGCCCCGGCGGCAGCGGGTGCTTGCGGATGGTCTCGAGTGTGGCGCGGGTGGAGGCCATCGCCTCGTCGAACTGGCGCTCGAGCGGGCCCGGCTCGGCCGGCTTGGTCGGCTTGGTCGGACGCTTCCGCGCG
>CAZMQP010000057.1:9989-11306 GCA_964568385.1 uncultured bacterium | reverse complement strand
TCACGCACGCGATGTCCATGGACGGCGGACTCGAGGCCGAACTGGTGGTTGCGACGCGCGGCTTCCGCTACGCCAGCTTCGGCGCCTGGCCCGAGTCGGGTGAGGCCAGTGCTCCCGGGGCGATGACCCCGCTGCCCACGGTGATCACGCTGGAGCCGCGGTGAGCGCGGGATTCCCCTGCGCCCGCTGCGGCCGCCCGCTGCGGCGCCAGCCGGCCACGTCGAAGCGGCCGGTGGCCATCCACTGTCCGCGATGCCGGTTCCTCATGTACGACTATCCGCGGCCCGCCTGCGGCGTGCTGGTGGCGCGCGACGACCGCGTGCTGCTGCTGCGGCGCGCCGCGCCGCCGCGCATCGGCGCGGTGGACATCCCCGGCGGCTTCCTCGAGGCGGGCGAGGGGCGCGAGCGCGCCGCGCGGCGCGAACTGCGCGAGGAGACGGGCCTCTCCGTGGGCCCGCTCGCCTACCTCGGGATGTACTGGGACACCTACTCGCTGCGCGCGTTCGGGCGCTTCCCGACCCTGAACGTGTACTTCGCCGCCCGCTACCGCCGCGGCCGCGCGGTCGGCGCCGATGACGCGGCCAGCGCCGAGTGGGTGGAGCTGTCGTCGCTGCCGCGGCTGCGGCGGCACTTCGCGTGGGCGCACATGCCGCGCGTGCTGGCCGACTTCGCGCGCTGGTGCGCGGGCCGGGGCCCGTCGCCGCCGCTGCCCGCCGACCGGCCGTACTCCGCCGCGAGGCGCGCGAGGTGATCCCGCAGCAGGGCCGCTACGAACTGTTCGCCGACGGTGCGCCGTGCGGCGAGGAGCGCTGGCGCATCGCCATGCACGCCGGCGGCGCCGAGGCGGACGGCGAGCAGGAGACCCGCGCCCCGCACCCGATCCCGAGCCGCACCACGTGGCGCGCGGCCCTCTCGCCCGCGGGCCGCGTGACGGCGGTCGAGATCGACTGGCAGGTGGGGGCGCGCCACCTGCACGCCTCGCACCGGGCCGAGGGCGAGCGCTGGCACGTGCGCGTCGAGCACCAGGGGCACACGCGCGAGCAGTCGGGGGACTGCCCGGCGGCCTGCGAGATCCTGTTCGGGTCGCACGTGTTCCACCAGCTCGCACTGAGGCGCTACGCGTGGGGGGCGGGGGCGGAGCACGTCTTCCCGGCGCTCGTCATCGGTCCGCCGTGGATGGCGGTGGAGCCCGGCCGCCAGCGCGTCGTGTGCACGGACGCGGCCGAGCGCGACACCCCGATGGGGCGTCGGGCGGCGCGCCGGCTGGAGGTGCATGACCTCGCGGGCAGCGCGCCGCCGTTCGCGTTGTGGGGGGAC
>CAZMQP010000057.1:0-9979 GCA_964568385.1 uncultured bacterium | reverse complement strand
CGGGTTTCTTTATCCTTGTATTGATCGTCATTTCGTTCTTTTTGAAATAACGCGCAAAGGCACTGCCGTGCCCTTGCCATAAATGGAGACTTTATGTCACGTATGTTTGTCCCCGGACCAGTGGATGTCGCCGACGTGGACGCGGAGGACCGCGTGATCGAGTCGTTCGAGGGCCTCGACGAGCGGCTGCCCTGGATGCGGCTGGCCGAGTGGTCCGGCCCGCCCGCCTGAACGGCTAGCGGGCGCGGCTGGCGCGGGCGCGCAGCACGCCCGCCGTGGCCTCGTCGCCCTGCGCGGCGGCCGCCTCGGCCGCGCGCGCGAACCAGAGCGCGGCCCGCTCGCGGTCGCGGGCGGCGAGCCAGTGCTCGGCGATCGCGACCGCATGCCCCGGCGCCCTCAGCTCCAGCGCCTGCGCCACGCGCTGGTGCATCTCGCGCCGGCGCCTTGGCGCCAGCAGCTGGGTCACCACCTCGAGCATCACCGGGTGCACGAACCGGGACCGCGCCTCGCTCAGCCGCACCACCACCTCGCGGCGGCGCAGTTCGCGCGCGATGCGCTCGGAGTCCTCGACCGGCCGTTCGCCGACCGCGAACCACACCTCGTCGTCGAACGCGTCGCCGAGCAGCGCGGCATCCTGCAGCAGCGAGCGCGCCGCCGAGGACAGCGTCTTGAGCCGCCGGTGCGTCACCTCGCGGGCGCCGGTCGGCAGCGGCAGGCGCGTCCACGCGGCGGGGTCCTCGGGAAGCCCCTCGTGCCCACGCAGCCGCCACTCGCCGGCCTCGTCCAGCTCGAGCACGCCGAGCGCCACCGCCGTGCGCAGCCACTCGCCGACCGCGAACACCAGCCCCTCGGTGGCGCGGTGCACGGCCTGCGCGAACGCCGCCGGGATGGCGACGCGGCCCATCACCGGCGCGATCCACATCGCCACGCCGAGCGCATCGAGCCGGTCGTCGAGGCCCGGGCCTTCGGGGGGCGGCGGCAGCAGGTGCCCGCGCGCCGGCGGATCCATGCGAGGTGGGACGGCGCCGAGCTGGACCAGCGCCGCCACGATGGCGCGCGCGTCCGAGGGACGCGCGCGCGGGCTGCGCGCCACCAGGCCGAGCACCAGGTCGTCGAGTTCGCGCGGCAGGCCGGGCGAGGCGAGCGAGGGCCGGGCGGGCGCCGCGCTCCCCTCGGCCGCCTCGGCGACCGTGACGTAGGGCGGGCGCCCGGTGAGCGCCCAGTAGAGCATGGCCCCCAGCGCGTAGAGGTCGGCGCGCGTGTCCGCCGGCTCGCCGCGCAGGCGCTCGGGCGAGCGGAACCCGGCGCGGTCCTCCGGCTCGGGCGGCAGGTCGCGTCCGGCCTCGCGTGCGGCGCGCGCGGCGAAGTCGAAGCGCGTGATCACGAACTCGTGCGCCCCGCGCACCACCAGGTGCGACGGCTCGAGGTCGCCGTGCGGCTCGCCCTCACCCGCGAGCCACGCCAGTGGTCCGCACAGCGACGCGAAGCCCGACAGCAGCGTGCGCAGCGCCTCGGCCTGCTGCGGCGGCGGCGCCGGCCAGTGGTCGCGGACCCAGGCGCGCAGCGGCGATCCGCGGACCCACTCGATCACGCGCCACGGCCGGCCCTCGTCGAGGCCCGCGCCCAGCACACGCGCGAACGACGGGTGCTCGAATCGCTCCATGGCGTACATCTCGCGCCGCAGCGGGCGGACGTCGTCGGGGTGGCCGACGCTCCAGCACTCGAGCACGCCGAACTCGTCGGCGCCGCGCCGGCGCGCGATCCACGAGGCGGCGAGCGGGTCGTCCTCGAGGCGCTCGAGACCCGTCCAGTCGCCGATCACCAGGTGGGGCGTCATGCACGCTCCCGCGGGGCGCGGGGCACACGAGGGCCGGCCACGAACACGCTACAGGCCCTTGACGGCCTCGATGAGCGCCGTGACGACCTTGCGGGCGTCGCCGAACAGCATCGAGCAGCGGCTCTCGTAGTAGAGCTCGTTGTCGATGCCCGCGAAGCCCGGGTTCATGCTGCGCTTGACCACGATGACGTGGCGCGCCCGGTCGGCATCCAGGATCGGCATGCCGTAGATGGGGCTCGCCTTGTCCGTGCGGGCCGCGGGATTGACGACGTCGTTGGCGCCCAGGATCAGCGCCACGTCGGTGTGCTCGAACTCGGGATTGATCTGCTCGAGGTCGAACAACTGCTCGTAGGGCACGTTGGCTTCGGCGAGCAGCACGTTCATGTGCCCGGGCATGCGGCCGGCGACCGGGTGGATCGCGTACTTCACGTCGATGCCGCGCTTGGCGAGCAGCTCGCCCAGCTCGCGCACGCCGTGCTGCGCCTGCGCCACCGCCATGCCGTAGCCCGGCACGATCACCAGGCTCTGCACGTTGGCGAGCAGGACGGCGGTGTCGTCCACGCTGACCTCGCGGTGCGGCCGCGGCGCGCCGGCGGCGCCGTCGGCGGCGGCCGAGGCGGCCCCGGAGTCGCCGCCGAAACCGGCGAACAGCACGTTGGCGAGCGAGCGGTTCATGGCCTTGCACATGAGCTGCGTCAGCAGGGTGCCGCTCGCGCCCACCAGCGTGCCGCTGATGATGAGCGCGTGATTGCCGAGCACGAACCCGGTCGCCGCCGCCGCCAGGCCCGTGAACGAGTTGAGCAGCGAGATCACGACCGGCATGTCGGCGCCGCCGATCGGCATCACCATGAGCACGGCCAGCAGCGCCGATGCCGCCGTCATCAGCGCGAACCACGGCGTGCCGGGCGTGCGGGTGATGGCGAGGAACGCGGCGGTCACCAACCCGATGATGAGCATGGTGTTGAGCGCCGCCTGCATCGGCAGCCGCACCGGCTTCTCGGTGATGAGCCCCTGCAGCTTGCCGAACGCCACGAGGCTGCCGACGAAGCTGAGCGCGCCGATGACCGCCCCGAACACCGCCGACAGGGCGGCGGTGAGGCCGGGCGTGGCACCGCCGGCCGTGGCAGCGCCGAACTCGAGCAGCGACACCACCGCGGCCGCGCCGCCGCCGAGCCCGTTGAGCAGCGCGACCATCTGCGGCATGTCGGTCATCTTCACCGCCCGCGCGCCCCAGATGCCCGCCACCGTGCCGAAGACGAGCGCCGTGAGGATGAGGGGCATGTGGCCGAGGCCCGGCAGCAGCAGGGTCGCCACCACCGCCACGCCCATGCCGGCGGCGGCGATCATGTTGCCGCGGCGCGCGGTCGCGGGGCTCGAGAGGAACTTGAGGCCGACGATGAACAGGACCGCCGACAGCAGGTAGGCGAGGGCGATCGGCGTGGGCACGGTGCTCACGGATGCGGCTCCGTGTCCGGGCGGCGCGGCGTCTCGCGCTTGGGCTGCTTGGAGCGGAACATCTCGAGCATGCGGTCGGTCACGAAGAAGCCGCCGGCGAAGTTCATCGCCCCGAACACCACCGCGACCACGCCGAGCGCCTGCCCCAGCGGGTCGTGCGCGTGTCCGAGCACGAGGACGCCGCCCACGACCACGATGCCGTGGATGGCGTTGCTGCCCGACATGAGCGGGGTGTGCAGCACCACCGGCACCTTGGAGATGACCTCGAAGCCGAGGAACACGGCGAGCACGAAGATCGTGATCTCGGCCAGCAGCACCGGGCTCATGCCTTCCCCGCGGACTGGAGCGCCGAGGCCGGACGCCCCTCGTGGGCGAGGCAGCAGCCGCGCGTGATCTCGTCGCCGAAGTCGAGCGTCCACTGTCCGTCGGCGCCGGCGAGGTGGGTGATCAGCGCCAGGAGATTGCGCGCGTACATCTGGCTCGCGTGCGTGGGCAGCGTGGACGCCAGCTCGATCGGGCCGACGTAGGTGACGCCGTTCACCACCACGGTCTCGCCGGGCCGGGTGTGGGCGCAGTTGCCGCCCGACTCGGCGGCGAGGTCCACCACCACGGAGCCGGGCTTGAGGTGCGCCGCCATCGCCTCGGTGATCAGGCGCGGCGCCGGCCGGCCGGGGATGCTCGCGGTGGTGATGAGCACGTCGTTGAGCGGCAGGCGGGACTGGATGAGCTGCTGCACCTGCGCCTGGCGCTCCTCGTCGAGCACCTTGGCGTAGCCGCCCTCGCCGACGCCCTCGCGCCCGAGGTCGAGCTTCACGAAGTTGGCGCCGAGGCTCTGCACCTCCTCCGCCACGGCGGGGCGCACATCGAATGCCTCGACCACGGCGCCGAGCCGGCGCGCGGTCGCGATGGCCTGCAGTCCGGCGACACCGGCGCCGATCACGAGCAGCCGCGTCGGCGCGACCGTGCCCGCCGCGGTCATCAGCAGCGGGAAGAAGCGGCCCGTCGTGTTGGCGGCGAGCAGCACCGCCTTGTAGCCGGCGACGGCGGCCATGGACGACAGCGCGTCCATCTTCTGCGCGCGCGAGATGCGCGGCACGGCGTGCAGCGAGAACACGCTCAGCCGCCGGGCCAGGTAGCGCGCCATGCGTTCGGGGTCGTCGCCGCGGCCGAGCAGGCCCAGCAGCGAGGCCCCCTCGGGCACCGCGTCGATCTCGGCGAGGCTCGGCTCGCGCACGCGCACCACCACCTGCGCACCGGTCAGTGTCGCGGCGGCGCCGTCGGCCGGCGTGGCGCCCGCCTCGGCGTAGGCCGCGTCGGGGAACCCTGCGGCGGCCCCGGCGCCGGCCTCGAAGGTGACGGCGTGGCCGGCCCGGACCAGTCGTGAGACGACCTCGGGGATCAGGGCGACGCGCTGTTCGTGCGGCGCGGTCTCTCGGAGCAGGGCGATGCGCATGAGCGACATGCAGACTACGGCAACCGGGGTCCCCCGGCCAGCCCGCGGCACGCCGCCCGGCACGCCGCCCGGCGTGCCGCCGGAGCGCCCCTCGGCTACACTCACGCGCCTCGCGCGGCCCTCGGCGACGCACCGGCGCCGGGCCGTCCGCACCCGGGCGTGAACCGCCCTCCATGGAGAGAGAGAGACCGACATGAACCGCATCCAGGCGAAGCACCCCATCGTCGAGATGGACGGCGACGAGATGACCCGCATCCTGTGGACCATGGTCAAGGACCATCTGGTCCATCCGTTCGTGGACGTCACACTCGAGTACTACGACCTCGGGCTGCCCGAGCGCGACCGCACGGACGACGCGGTCACCGTGGCGGCGGCCGAGGCGATCAAGAAGCACGGCGTCGGCGTGAAGTGCGCGACCATCACGCCCAACGACGACCGGGTGAAGGAGTACGGCCTCAAGAAGGCATGGCCGAGCCCGAACGGGACGCTGCGCGCCATGCTCGACGGCACCGTGTTCCGCAAGCCCATCGTGGTGCGCAACGTGCCGCCCATGGTGCGCTCGTGGAGGCAGCCGATCACGATCGGCCGTCATGCCTACGGCGACATGTACAAGAGCGCCGAGATGCGCCTGCGCACGCCGGGCAAGGTGGAACTCGTGTTCACGCCGGCCGACGGCGGCGAGGTGCAGCGCACCACCGTGTTCGACTTCAAGAAGCCGGGGGTCGTGCGCGGCGTGCACAACCTGGACGACTCGATCCGCTCGTTCGCGCGCGCCTGCATCACCTACGCGATCAGCGAGCGGACCGACCTGTGGTTCAGCGGCAAGGACACCATCTCCAAGGTCTATCACGGCGCCTTCCGCGGCATCTTCGCGCAGGAGGTCGAGGCCCGGAAGGCCGAGATGGAGGCCGCCGGAATCCGCTACGAGTACCTGCTCATCGACGATGCCGTGGCGCGCGCAGTGCGCTCGCCGGGCGGGTTCCTGTGGGCCTGCATGAACTACGACGGCGACGTCATGAGCGACATGGTGGCGTCGGGCTTCGGCTCGCTCGGTCTGATGACCTCGGTGCTGGTCTCGCCCGACGGCAACTTCGAGTACGAGGCGGCGCACGGCACGGTCACGCGGCACTACTACGCGCACCAGCGCGGCGAGGCCACCAGCACCAACTCGACCGCCACGATCTTCGCGTGGACCGGCGCGCTGGCCAAGCGCGGCGAGCTCGACGGCACACCCGAGCTGACGCGGTTCGCGCAGCTCGTGGAGCAGTCGGTCATCGAGACGATCGAGTCGGGCACCATGACCAAGGACCTGGCGCTCATCGCGGATCCCCGCCCGGCCACGCACGCCGACTCGCTCGGGTTCATCGAGGCGGTGGCGGCGAGGCTGCGGAGCCGCGTCGAGGCGGGCGCGCTGGTCGGCTGAGGCCGCGCATGGCGATCCGATCGCGGGGGCGCCGCGCTGCGCGCGCGTGCGCCCCCGCGCCGTTCGGGCCGGGCCCGGCGTGAAGCCCCCCGGCATCGAGGCGCTGCACCTGCGCGAGGGGCACGCCGACCTCGTCGAGCTGCCGTGGGACCGTCCGCTCCTCGAGTGGGCCCCGGTGTGCTCGCGGCTCGTGGACCTGCCGCGCGGCATCTCGCGCCACGAGGTGCGCTTCGTGGCGTTCGAGGCGCGTGTGTACGCGGTCAAGGAACTGCCCGCCCCGGTCGCGCGCCGCGAGTACGAGCGGCTCATGCAGATGGAGGAGCGCCGCCTGCCCGCCGTGACCCCGGTGGGCCATGCGGCGGTGCGGCTGGCCGACGGCGAGCCGCAGGGGTTCGTGATCACGCGCTTCCTCGACGGCGCGCTGCCCTACCGCGCGCTGTTCCAGAGCGCGGGCCTCGCGCGCTACCGCGACCGCCTGCTCGACGCCATGGCCGGTCTGCTGGTGCGCCTGCACCTGGCCGGCGTGTACTGGGGCGACTGCTCGCTCAACAACACGCTGTTCCGCCGCGACGCCGGCGCCCTCGGCGCCTACCTGGTGGATGCCGAGACCACCGACATCCACGAGCGCCTCTCCGACGGGCAGCGCCACCAGGACCTGCTGATCCTGGAGGAGAACGTGGCCGGCGACCTCGCCGACCTCGCCGCCGCGGCCGAACTGCCCGAGGAGTGGCGGGACGACGACGCCCCCGAGCGCATCCGCCGCCGCTACGACGACCTGTGGGCCGAGGTGTCGCGCGAGGAGATCCTCACGCCGGGCGAACTGTGGCGCATCCGCGAGCGCGTGCGAGCGCTCAATGCGCTCGGGTTCTCGGTCGGCGAGATCGAGCTGCAGTCCGTGAGCGACGGCAGCCGCCTCAAGCTGCGCACCATGGTCACCGACCGCGACTACCATCGCCACCGCCTGCACGACCTGACCGGGCTCGTCGCCGAGGAGCACCAGGCCGAGCTGATCATGAACGAGGTGCACGAGCTCAAGGCCCGGCTGTCGCAGGGGCTGGACCGCAGCGTGCCGCTGTCGGTGGCGTCGTTCCGCTGGCTCAACGAGCGCTGGCTGCCGGCGCAGGCGCAGCTCGCGGTGGTGGTGGCCACGGGGGTCGAGCCGGCCGAGGCGTACTGCCAGGTGCTCGAGCACAAGTGGTTCCTCTCGGAGCGCGCGCGCCAGGACGTGGGGCTCGACGCCGCGCTCGCCGACTACCTCGCCCAGTTCGGGAGTGCGCGATGAAGCTGCCCGACGAACCGCTGGCGCCGACGCCCTCGGGCAGCGCCTGGGGCCGCACCACCGTGCGCGTCTATCTCGGCGTCGTGGCGGTGGTCGTGGTCCTGCTCGTGATGGACCTCTCGCGAGGTCAGAGCGGCAGCGGCACGTTCTTCCTCTCGGTGGTGACCGCGCCGTGGTCCGCGCTCCTCGCGCCCCTCGCCGGCGCGCTCCGGGGTCCGCTCGGCGAACGCGGCATGGTCGTGGCCGGCCTTCTGCTCGCCGCCGGCTGCGTGGCGCTCAACGCGCGCATCGCCTACGGCATCGCCGCGCGCATGGAGCGCGATGCGGCGCGGAAGGACTGAGCCGCGCCCCAGAACGCGGCGAGGGCGCCCGGTGTCGGACGCCCTCGCTCGGCGGGGGGATGGGGGAACGGCAGGGGACTAGCGGTAGTGGCTCTTCAGCCCGCCCCAGGAGTGCGGCTTGGTCGGGGTGGCGCAGGCGTTCGGGCGCGGGCCGTTGAAGAAGCCGACGCACACGTTCTGGCCGGCGCGGGTGTAGACCGACATGTTGTCGGGGCTGGGCTCGCCGCCCGGGTTGCTCTCGCCCTGCATCGGGCCGAACTGCGTGTAGAAGCAGAGCACGCCCTTGCCGACGTAGTCGGCCTCGCACTCGCCGACCGGCCGCGCCGTGAAGCGCAGCAGCGGACCGGGAGTGCCGAGCAGGTCGTCGCCCTTGCAGTCGATGGATCCCGTCAGCTCGAGTTCGCAGCCGTTGACGCCGCCGTAGGCGTGACCGGCCACCTCGTCGAACACCCAGTGGTCGCCGCAGCCGACGCCCTGGGCACAGACCTTCATGTACCAGAAGTCGAGCGTGATCTCGTCGAGCGGGCCCTCGGTGGCGTAGTCGAACGCGAAGCAGTACTTCCAGAGCCCGGCGTGCTGGCCCTGGGTCTGGAACTCGGCGGTGAGGCCCCCGGTGATGCACTGGGCGTGCGAGGACGCCGGAACGGACATCAGGGCCACGGCGAGGGCGGCCAGCCCCCCGAGGCGGGTAACGATGGAACGCATGGATTCTCCTGCGAGAGGTCGGACTTTGATGTGGAGAAAGGGCGAGCAGGGGGGGGGGCTCTAGGGCGATGATTCTACGCATAGAGAACGGAAGGCGTCCAGAAGTTCCTTGGGGGTAAGGTCTTGCGGCGCCGGCCCTGGGCGGGCTGACCCGTCAGGAGCCTGTGAGTTCGTCATTTGACCCACCGGACCAGCTTGCGGGAGCCAGCGGCAGGGGATAGTTTGCGGGGCAGAAGCTCACGCTAACGTCAGGGTTTGACCCATGCCCACTCGCACCCCCGCGCACGGACCTGGACTCATCCGGGTCGGCGACCTCGCCAAGGCCACCGGCAAGACCGTGCGCGCCATCCACCTGTACGAGGAACTCGGCCTGCTGCAGCCGACCAAGCGTTCGGCCGGCGGCTTCCGCCTGTACGAGCGCCGAGCGGTCGAGCGGGTCCGCTGGATCGACCTGCTTCACGGTCTCGGCTTCTCGCTGCAGGAGATGCGCGAGGTGCTGCTCAAGTGGTGGAACGCGGAGCGCGGCACCGAGGCCATGGCGCAGCTGCACACGCTGTTCACGCGCAAGCTCGAGGAGACGCGCGAGGCGATCACCCGGCACCAGCAGCTCGAGCGCGAACTCCTCGAAGGGCTCGACTACCTCGCGACCTGCCGCGACTGCGACGAGCAGGGCGGCACCTCCACCTGCGTCCACTGCACCCAGGACCACGGCGTCGTCACCGTGCCGGCGCTGGTGGACGGGCTGCAGCAGGCGGGGCTGGCCGTGCGCCCCGCGCGGCCGCCGTTCGTCCGCGTCGAGGACCTGACCCACTGATTCCGCGCGGCGCGTCCCCGCGCCGCGAATCCAGCCGCATCGCCCACCCACCGCACCGAATCGGAAGGCCGAAGGAGTCCAGCATGATCCAGATGACCGAAGTCGCCGCGTCCAAGGTGAAGGAACTGCTCACCCAGCGGGGCACGCCCGAGGGCGGCCTGCGCATCGGCGTCCGCGGCGGCGGTTGCAGCGGCAACTCCTACTTCATGGAGTTCTGTGAGGCCGAGGCGGCGGGTGACGAGGTCGTGGACTCCCACGGGGTCCGCCTGGTGGTGGATCTCAAGAGCATGGTGCTTCTCGGCGGCACGACCATCGACTACGTCGAGGGTCTGATGGGCGCCGGTTTCAAGTTCAACAATCCCAACACGAAGCACTCCTGCGCCTGCGGCGAGAGCTTCTCGGCCTGACCCCACGACGCCCCGCGGGGCGCATGTCGCGGCGCTCCCTGCGGCCGCCAGAGAGAGAACGATGAGCCAGACTCCCGAATTGGTGGTGAAGGACCTTCACGTCAGCGTGGAGGGCAAGGAGATCCTGAAGGGCCTGTCGCTCGAGGTCCGCAAGGGCGAGGTGCACGCGATCATGGGCCCGAACGGCTCCGGGAAGAGCACGTTCGCCAACACGCTCATGGGTCACCCGAAGTACGAGGTCACGGGCGGCGACATCCTGTTCAAG
>CAZMQP010000056.1:0-11454 GCA_964568385.1 uncultured bacterium | reverse complement strand
CCCTCGAGTTCGGCCCGGAGCTTGAGGAACGACTGCCAGCGCCGCTCCCCCACCGCTCCGCTCGCGTGCGCCCCGCGCACCGCGCATCCCGGCTCGCGGTCGTGGCGGCAGTCGCCGAACCGGCAGCCTCCCAGGAATGGGCTCAACTCGGGGTAATACTCCACCAGCGTGTCCGCGTCCACCCCCCACAGCGCGAACGCGCGCACGCCCGGCGTGTCGATGAGCTCGGTGCCGTCCTCGAGCCGGATCAGCAGCGCGTGGGTGGTGGTGTGGCGGCCCTTGCCGGTCTTCTCGTTGACCTCGCCCACCAGCAGGTCCAGGCCCGGCACCAGCCGCGACAGCAGCGTGCTCTTGCCCACGCCCGAGTGCCCCACGAACAGCGACCGCCGCCCGGCGCACGCCCGCCGCACGGCGTCCACGCCGCGGCCGTCGAGGGCGCTCAGCGCGGCCCCGGCGATGCCGGCCTTGGCGTATTCGGCGAGCACGTCGGCGGCCTCGGCCTCGTCGGCGAGGTCCACTTTGTTGAGCGCGAGGAACGCGGCGAGTCCCTCGTGGGCGCACTGCACCAGCACGCGGTCCACGAGCCCGGCCTTGAAGTCGGGCTCGCGCAGCGCGCCCACCACGACCACCTGGTCGAGCCCCGAGGCCACCACCTGCGGCTCCTCGCGCTCGCCCGCCGCGCGGCGCGTGAACGCACTGCGCCGCGGCGCCACGGCGTGCACGAACGCCTGCTCGCCCTCCCACTCCACCGAGACGCGGTCCCCGACCACGACCGTGTTCCCGAGCGCCTTCTTGCGCCCGCGCAGCACACCGGTGACGCCGGCCGGGATGCGCGCGCCGTCGTCGGTCATCAGCACCACGCCGCCGTAGTCGATGCGGGCGACCGTCGCCTCGAGCGGCCGCACGTGCGCGGCGGGGGGCGGAGCGGACTCGGAGGGCGATCCGCTCAGCGGCGCGCCCCGGGCCCTTGGACGGGCAGTTCGACGGTGAAGACGGCGCCGCTCCCCTCCGGGCTCTCGACGTTCATGCGGCCGCCGTGGTTCTCGACCGTGCGGAACGACGTGGACAGGCCGAAGCCGTGGCCGTCGGGCTTGGTGGTGAACATGAGCTCGAAGATGCGCGGCAGGTGCTCGGGACGGATGCCGGGGCCGGTGTCGGAGACCACGACGCGCGCGTGGCGCGAGCGCTCGTCGAGGCCGGTGCGCACCGCGATGGCTCGGCGGGCGTCCTGTTCGCCCATGGCGTCGGCCGCGTTGACGAACAGGTTGATGAACACGCCCTGCAGCTGGGCGACGTCGGCCGGCATCCGCGGCAGCTGCGGATCGAGCCGCACGTCCCACTCGACGCCGCGGAAGCGCTTGTCGCTCTTGACGAACTCGATGGTGCTCGTGAGCAGCTGGTTCAGGTCGGTCGGCTCGAGATCCACCACCTTGCGCTTGTAGTCCATGAGCCCCTTGGCCAGCACGCCCATCCGCTTGCCCTGCTCGAGGATGATCTGCGCGTGGCGCGGCGCCTGCGTGAAGTCCTGCTTGTCCGCGTCGCGCAGCAGCATCTGGGCGCGCGCGGTGATCGCCACCAGCTGGTTGTTGAGCTCGTGGCCGATGCCGGCGGCGAGTTCGCCCTTGGCGGCGAACCGGGCGCTGCGCAGGTTCTGCTCCTCGGCCCGCTTGAGCTCGATGAACCGCTTGTCCGACTGGAAGAGCATGAACAGCGGCGCGTAGAACAGCAGCACGCCCGGATAGCCGACCGAGAGGAACGAGATCACCATGAGCGGCGCGAGCAGGAACGAGGCGGCGTCCACCTCGAGGCGGGCGTGGTAGAGCCAGTCCTCGCGCATGACGTTCCACCAGCTGCGCTCGCTCGACCAGGCGACCGCGACCGAGACCATCGCGCGGTTGACCGCCCAGTAGGCGAGCGTCAGCCCGAGGCAGGGCAGCACGAGCGCGGTGGCCGCGCCGCGCTCGAGCAGGGCGCCACCGAGCTGCACCGGCAGCAGTGCGCGGCCGCCGAGCGCGTCGAACACCATTCCCGCCGCCCACGCCGACAACGCGATCTGACCGGCATTGAACGAGGCGCGCACCCACGGCTTGCGCAGCACGAACATCTCGCCGAGCAGCGTGCTCACCGCCGAGATCCAGACGCCGGCCTCGGTCCCCCACAGCACCACGGCCGACAGGCCGGCGGTGGCCGACAGGCTCCAGGTGCCGTGGCCGGACAGGTTGAAGCTCCACATCGTGTCGGAGACGAGGCAGATGACGACCCAGGCCACGAAGTGGCCCCAGTCGGCGACGAAGTGGTCGGGCGCGTGCAGGCCCATCACCGCCGCCGCGAGCAGCACGGTGCCCGCGACGTACCACCGCAGCCGCTGGCTCACGGCGCCACCCCCGCGGCCGCGGGCACCACGCCCAGCCCGGGCGCGTCGGACAGCCGGATCTCCCCGCGCTCGGCCGGCGCGCCGCGGAACGGGTCGTCCGCCAGCAGCCAGTGGCCGTCGAGGTCGAGCACGTCGGCCAGCGGCGCCAGCTGCGCCGCCGCCGACAGCGCCAGGCTGGACTCCACCATCGAGCCCAGCATGACCTTGAGGCCGCAGGCGCGCGCCGCGTGGATCATGCGGCGCATCTCGCACAGGCCGCCGGTCTTCATGATCTTGAGGTTGACGCCGTCCACGCGGCCGGCCAGCAGCCCGACGTCGCGCAGGTGGTGGCAGCTCTCGTCGGCGTACACCGGGATGCCCACGCGCTCGCGCACCCAGCGCAGGCCGTCGAGATCGCCGCGCGCCACGGGCTGCTCGACCAGCTGGATGCCGAGCGGCTCGACCTCGCGCAGCACGCGCACGGCGTCCGACGGGGACCACGCGGCGTTGGCGTCCACCATGATCCACCCCGCGTAGCGCTCGCGGATGCGGCGCAGGTTGTCCACGTCGCCCGGCGCGCCGAGCTTGACCTTGAGGCGCGGGAAGTCGAGCACCGTCTCGAGCTTCTCCTCCATCTCCTCCGGGCTCGCCAGGCCCAGCGTCACGCACGACACCGGCGTGGTGGACGGATCGAGCCCGAACCACTTCCAGACGGGCAGTCCGAGGCGCTTGCCGATCCAGTCGTGCAGCGCCATGTCGATCGCGGCGCGCGCCGCGTACTGGCCCTCGAGGACGCGGTCGAGCCGGGCGTGGATGGCCTCGAGCGCGAAGGGGTCGTCGCCGAGCACCGGCGCCCACGACCGCAGCGCCTCCTCGACCAGCGCCTGGGTCTCGCCGTAGTAGCGAGACGGCGACGCCTCACCGAGTCCCTCGATCCCCTCGTGCAGGAGCCGCACCAGCGTGTTGGCGTGCCCGCGAGCCGAGCTCCGCGCGATGCGGAACTCGAAGCGCGTCCTCAGCTCGAGGGTCTCAAGACGCAGTTGCACGGCGCCGGCGCTCCTCCATCCGCCACACGATGGCGTTGGCGACCGCGTCCGTGCCGAAGCGCACGGGATCCGTGACGGGCAGTCCCGTCAGGTGGCCGGCGTGCTCCACGGCGCGCCGGGCCTCGGTCTCGTCGAGGGTGAGCGTGTTGAGCGCGATGCCGAGCACGCGCGAGGGCATCAGCCAGCCGGCGGCGCGCTCGTGGTCGCGGATCAGTTCGGAGAGCGCCTTGATGCGCGGCGATGGCGCGGCGTCCGCCACGTGGATGTGGGTGCGGCCCGCCTGGTGGCAGAGCACCATGGCGTCCGGACAGGCGCCGTGCAGCAGCGACAGCGAGACGCCGGAGTAGCCGGGGTGGTGGATCGAGCCCTGCCCTTCGACGATGATGATGTCCGCGCCCGGCGCCACGTCGAGCACCATGTCCTCGACGGCGCCGGCGACGAAGTCGGACGGGATGGCGTCGATGGCCGCGCCGCTGTCGGCGATGAAGATGCCGGTCTGGCCGGTGGCCACGAAGCGCACCTGCAGGCCGCGCGCCTCGAGGTCGCGCTGCAGCGCCAGCGCCGCCGTCATCTTGCCCACGTTGCAGTCGCTGCCCACGGTGAGCACCACCATCGCGTCGAGCTGCCCGGCGCGGCGCGCCGCGATGGCGCGCGTCGCCGGCGGGCGGCGCACGTCGTGGATGCGGCAGCCGCGGCTCTCGGCCAGCGTCGCCAGTTCGTCGTCGTCGGACAGGAACGTGTGCAGCCCCGACAGCACGTCCCAGCCGCGCATGAGCGCCTCGGCGACCACCGAACGCCACGACGACGGCAGTCCGCCCCCGGTCGGCGCGATGCCGATCAGCAGCGTGTCCGCGTCGGCCTGGGCCGCCTGGTCGAGGTTGCGCACCACCGGCACCGCGCCGCCGACGCCGACGCAGTCCTGCGTCGTGCGCCCGGCGCGGGTCGAGTCGATGACCGCGACCACTTCCTCGGGGCGCCAGCGCAGGACCCCGACGGCGGTCTTGGCATCCGACGGCGTGAAGCTGCCCTCGGCCAGGAGTGCGATGCGGCGCTTGCGTCCGAGCATGGAGGCGGGTTCCTCGCTAACGAAGGGATTCGTACACGGCCACGTAGCGCGCGACCATCTCGTCGGCGCTGAATCGCTCGATCGCCACGCGCCGCCCGCGCCGCCCCATCGACCGCCGCAGCCGCTCGTCCCCGAGCAGTGTGAGGACGGAGGAGACATGTCCGGCGACATGATGGGGGTCGTGCAGGAATCCGGTGACGCCGTGCTCCACGACTTCCGGCAGCCCGCCCGCATTGGACGTGACCACCGGCACTTCGGCGCTCAGGGCCTCCAACGCCACGAGGCCGAAGCTCTCGGAGGAGCTCGGTAGTAGGAATACATCGGCCAGTGGCAGCAATTCCTCCATCAGGTCCTGATTCCCGAGGAACAGGACGTCCCGGTGCACCCCGAGCTCCCGGGCGAGGTGCTCCGCCCCCGCCTTCTCGGGCCCGTCTCCGACCATGACCAGCTTGGCCGGCATGCGGCGGCGGACCTCGGCGAAGGTCTGGATCACCACTGGTATGTTCTTGACTGCACGGAAGTTGGAGGCGTGCATGAGCACGCGGGTCGAAGGGTCGGCCAGGCGCAGCCGGCCCCTCTTGCGGGGGGCGAAGACCTCGGTGTCGATGAAGTTGTAGATCACCTCGATGGGCTTGCCGATCTGGAAGGTCGCCTCGGCCCGCTCCTGCAGGAAGCGGCTGACGGCCGTGACCCGGTCGCTGGAGCGGATGCTGAACTGGGTCACCGAGAAGAAGCTCGGCTCCGCCCCGACCACCGTGATGTCGGTGCCGTGCAGCGTCGTGACCACGCCGAGCTGGTTGGGCAGCAGGATCTGCTTGGCCAGGTAGGCGCTGGTGGCGAACGGCATCGCGTAGTGCACGTGCAGCACGTCGAGTTTGTAGTTCTCGGTGACCTCGACCATCTTCGCCGCCAGCGCGAGCGAGACGGGCGCCTCCTCGAACACCGGGTAGTAGGCCGGCTGCGACTCGTGCAGGAAGATGTTCGACTCGAAGCCCCGCAGCCGGAACGGCAGCCGCGAGGCGATGAAGTGCACCTCGTAGCCGCGGCGCGCGAGTTCGCGGCCGAGTTCGCTGGCCACGACGCCGCTGCCGCCGAAGTGCGCGTAGCAGCTGATGCCGATGCGGAGCGGGCGCTTGGGGCGCTTGCGGCGGGGTGCGGCGGTCGCGGGCTTCTTGGTGGGGCTCATGCGGTCCTCGCGCGCGGGAGAAGGCCGGTCACGTCCCGCACCGGCACGGGACCGCGCTGGCGGTAGGCCTCGCCATGGGTGACGCCGATCAGCGCGCCCCAGTGACGGGCGCGTCCCTCGACCTCGGCCAGGAACGACGGGGCGGTCAGGTAGGTGGGCGCGCCCGCGGCCGGATCGAGCTGGCTGCGGTGCTCGCGCAACGCCGCCATGCGCCGCTCCCACACGTCGCTCACGTCCACGACCAGGTGCGGCCGGGCGCCGGTGCGGTAGAGCGCGAACAGCAGCCGCTCGGGACGCCAGCGCTCGCCCGGCGCCTCGAAACGCGCGAGCCCCGAGAGGTAGCACGCACGCTGCACGAGGTGCGCCGCCTCGGTGTGGTCCGGGTGCGCGTCGTCGGGATCGGGCGCGACGACCAGCGACGGGCGGTGGCGGCGCAGGCAGGCGACGATCGCCGTGAGCTGGGCCCGGTCGTGCCGGTCGAGGCCGCCATCCGGCAGCCCGAGCGACTCGCGCGAGGCGACGCCCAGCACCGCGGCGGCGGCCGCCGCCTCCCGCTGGCGCGTCTCGCGGTCGCCGCGGGTGCCGAGTTCGCCCCAGGTCAGGTCCACGAGCGCGACCGCGCGCCCCGCGGACGACAGCCGGGCCGCCAATCCCGCGCAGGTGAGTTCGAGGTCGTCGGGATGGGGGCCGAAGAGGAGCGCCTCGTGCATGGTCAGGCCTCGAGCAGCAGATGTTCGTGGACGCCGGCCGCGAGCCGCTCGCCGTGGTCGGCGGCGAGTTCGACGAGGTCCGCCGCGACCGCGGCGCCACGGCGGGCGATGGGCTCCAGCGACGCGAGCCGCCGCTCCTGCAGCCTGTCCCCCGGCAGCAGCACGTAGCGCAGGCGGCGCCACGCCGGGTGCTCGCGATCCAGCCGGCCGCGCGCCTTGGAGACGACACCCTCGGCGATGCGCGCGAACTGGAAGTCCACCTTGCCGCGCGAGGACTCGATCAGCTGCGGCAGGCTGGCGTCGAACCCGCGCGCCGCCTCGGCCAGCCGGGCGAGCGCCGCCCCGGCCTCGGCGCGCGAGGCCGCCAGTTCGCGGGTGAGCGCCTCGGGCAGCCGCCGCTCGGCGAGGTCGTGCAGCACCTGGTCGGTGGCGCACACGACCGACCACGGATCGGCGCCGGACGCCTCGATCAGCTCGACCGCGGCCGCCGGCAGCCAGGTGGCGCCGAAGCGGGGCGCCACCATCGCCGGCCGCACACCGACGCCCTCGAACACCTCGCGCAGCTGCGCGAGGTACGCGATCTCGCCCGGACCGCAGGCCATGAGCACGGTCGGGAACACGCCGTCCTGCACCGCGGGCCGCAGCGCGACACTCGGGCTCAGCGTCACCGCCCCGCCGCGCGCGTACGCGTCGGCCGCGAGGCACTTGTGGCGCACGCCGTCGGCGACCTCGAACACGAACGACTCCAGCGAGGCGTCGCTGAGCGGCCGCCGGCCGCACAGCGCCTCGAGCCGGCCCCCGGCCCGGCGCGCGGCCGCCTCGAGGGCGCCCGCGTCCGACAGGTAGCGGTCGATGACCCCGCGCGCGGCGCTGCGGAACGCCGGCAGCCGCGGATCGATGACGACGAGGCCGGCGTCGGCGAACACCGCCAGCATCAGGGCCGACACCGCCTCGCCGAGGTCGCGCGCCCCGGCGCGGGCGCGCGCCAGCAGGGCCGCCGCGTCGGCGTGCCCCGCGAGCCCGGCCCAGTGCGCCAGCGCCTCGGCCTCGAGCGCCGCCAGCGGCTCGAGCGGCAGCGCGCCGACGAGGCCGCCGTCTTGGTGCGCCTCGGCCGGCAGCGACAGGTCGTGCAGTTCGAGCCCGGCGTCGGCCACCGAGGCGCCGCGCACCTCGGCGAAGTCGGAGTCCTCGCCGTGCATCCAGTAGAGCGGCACGCAGTCGCCGCCGAGCCACACCGTCGCCGCGCGCGCCAGCCCCGCCGCGCCGGTCTTGTGCAGCGCGTAGAGCGGACCGCCGAGCGGCGCCGGCTGCTGCCCCGCGACCGCCGCCACGGCCGCGCCGCGGGCGAGCCGGTCGAGATTGGCGAGCGAGGCGGCCGACGCGCCGAGACGGCGGTGGTAGTCGGTCATCTCGCGCACGAGTTCGGGCGGCAGCGGCCGCCGCTTGGCGTCGGCGAGCCGCCGCAGCGCGTCACGCTCGCGCAGCGTGTCGCCGAAGCGTTCGCGGGCGATCGGACCGCCCGAGAGCAGGTCGGCGGTGAGCGCATCGTGCAGGCGGTCGTCGGGCGCGTCCGCCCGGGACGCGACGCGCGCCCGCACCCCGGACGTGCGCAGCGTCACGCGCCGCGGCCCGAGGACGGCAGCAGGCCGACCTGGTCCCATGCGCGCTGCGCCGCCAGCCGGCCGACCTCGTCCGAGACGGCCAGCCCGGTGCGGAACGCGTTGCGCACCTCCTCGGCGCCGGCGCCGACGCGGCGCGCGCCCAGCAGGTGGCTCACCAGCTGACGCTCCCAGCCCAGCGCCGCCAGCGTCGCGATGGTGATCAGTTCGCGCTCGCGCGCCGCGAGGCCCGTGCGCGACAGCACGCGTCCGTAGCCGTGCTCCTCCATCCACACGGCGAGGTCCGGGTGCAGCCGCTGCACCATCGGGATGAGCTTGGCGTAGGCGGGGCCGTAGACGCGGCGGCAAAGCGCCGTGCCCTGCTTGCGCCATCGGGGCGGCGGGGCCGCGCGCGGGCGCAGCGCACGCCCCGGCCACGCGTCGGTGAGCACCCGCAGGCTCTCGAGGGCGCTCGGGTAGCCCGCGTACAGCATCAGCATGAGCGCGGTCTCCTCGGCGGCCAGCCGCACCGTGCCCTCGCGCTGCGCCGCCAGCAGTGCGCGCCGCGCCCGGCGCGCATCGCGCACCGCCATGGCGGCCGCGAACGCGCACAGGGCGCGGACACGGCCGGCCAGTCGCCGGGTGGAGCGGGGTTCGGAGCGTGCGCGTGCCATGGGTGCCGGACACTATCCCCTCGCCCCGCGCGGCAGGCAAGCGCACGCGCGGGCCGCTCACGACTCCGCGCGCCGGGCGCCTCAGCGCCGCGTCAGCCGGCCGACGAGCGAGCGTCCGAGTCCGGCGAGCGTGGCGAGTTCCTCGACGCGGGCGAGGCGCAGCGCCGGCCAGCCGAGCAGCACCGCCGCCACCATCGCCCCCGCCACCGTCAGCCCCTCGGCGGCGGCCCCCTGGTGCCAGCGCGGTCCGAGCCACTGAAGACCCGTGGCCAGCACGAGCGCGACCGCCGCGCTCGCCAGCGTCACGCGCAGCGCCGTCGAGAGGATGCGGCGCGCCTCGATGCCGCCGGCACGGCGGCGCAGCGCCCACGCCAGCTGGACGAGGTTGCCGAGCGCGGTGAGCGACGTGGCCAGCGCCAGTCCGCGGTGCTCGAGCCCGAGTCCCGACCACGGCCCGATGAACAGCAGGTTGAGCGTCAGGTTGAGCGCGACCGACACGAGGCTCGCACGCACGGGCGTGCGCGTGTCGCCGAGCGCGTAGAAGGCGCGTGTGAACACGCCGACCGCGGCGAACGCGGGCAGTCCGATGCAGTACATGACGAGCGCGTCGGCGCACATCGCGGTGTCGAACGCCGTGAAGCGCCCGTGCTCGAACAGCAGCGCATGCAGCGGCGCGGCCATCACCGCCAGGAACAGCGCCGAGGGAATCGTCAGCAGGCAGACGAGCCGCACCGTCGCGGACAGCGTCTCGCGCAGACCGGCCATGTCCTGCGCCACGGCGGCGCGCGACAGCGCCGGCATCGCCACCGTGGCCAGCGCCACGCCGAAGACGCCGATCGGCAGCTGCATGAGGCGGAACGCGTAGTAGAGCCACGACACGCTGCCCTCGCGCATCGAGGCGGCGATGATGGTGCTGACGGCGAGGTTCACCTGCGTCGCGGCGAGTCCGACCGTGGCAGGAAGCATCAGCGCGGCCACGCGCCCGACGCCCTCGTGCCGCGCGGGCATCACCGGCGGCAGCGGGAACCCCAGCCGCGACAGGCTGGGCAGTTGCACCGCGAACTGGAGCACGCCGCCCAGCAGCACGCCCCACGCCATCGCCACGATCGCCGGCTGCCCGAGCGAGGTGCAAACCGGGATGAGGGCGAGGCCGAAGCCGATCATGCCCACGTTGAGCAGCGCCGGCGCCAGCGCCGGCACGCCGAAGACGCCGCGGGCGTTGAGCATGCCCATCGCCACGGCGGCCAGCGCCACCACGGGCAGGAACGGCAGCATGATCCGCGTCATCTGCACCGTGAGCTCGATCTTGCCGGGCCCGGCGGCGAACCCGCCGGCCAGCAGATGCACCAGCGCGGGCGCGGCGAACCAGCCGAGCACGACCAATGCGGTGAGCACGCCCGTGAGCCAGGCCATCACCTGGCGGCCGAGCGCCCACGCCGCCGCGTCCCCCCGCTTCATGCGCCACTCGGTGAAGGTGGAGACGAACGCGGCGCTCATCGCCCCCTCGGCGAACAGGTCGCGCAGCAGGTTGGGGATGCGGAAGGCGACGTTGAAGGCGTCGGTCGCGAAGCCGGCGCCGAACAGCGTCGCCATCAGCTGGTCGCGAGCCAGCCCGAGCACGCGCGAGAGCATCGTGGCCGAGCCGACGACCCCCGCCTTGCGCGCCACGTCGCGCGTGACGTCGCCGGCGGCGGGCGGGACGGCGTCGCTCATCGCATGCGTCCGCATGCGCGCGGAGCGCCCGCCGTGCTAGCGTGCGCCGCCATGCTCATCGCCACCGAACCGCTCTCCGCATGGCAGGCCGTCGTCCTCGGCGTCGTCCAGGGGCTGACGGAACTGCTTCCGGTCTCCAGCAGCGCCCACCTGTACGTGCTGCCCACCCTGCTCGGCTGGACGTACGAGGGGCTCGCCTTCGACGTCGCGCTGCACGGCGGCACGCTGCTGGCGCTGGTGGTGGCCTTCCGGCGGGACTGGTGGACGCTGGCGCGCGAGGCGGTCGCCGCCGATCCGGCCGTGCGCCGCGACGCCCACGGCCTGTGGCTGCGGCTCGCGGTGGCCTCCGTGCCGGCCGCGCTCGCGGGCAAGCTGCTCGAGGGCGTGGCCGAGACCCACCTGCGATCGCTGGGGCTGCAGGCGGCGATGCTGGTGCTGTTCGGAGCCCTGCTGTGGGCGGCCGACCGCTTCCTGCCCCGCGGCCGCGACGCCGACCGGCCGGGCTGGTCCGAGGCGCTCACCATGGGCTTCGCGCAGTGCCTGGCGCTGGTGCCGGGGGTGTCGCGCTCCGGGGTCACCATGACCGCCGGCCGCGTCGCCGGCCTGTCGCGCGTCGCCTCGGCGCGGTTCTCGTTCCTGCTCGCCACGCCGATCACGCTGGGGGCGCTGGTGCTCAAGCTGCCCGACCTGCCGCCCGGACTGCCGGCGGGGACGATGGCGCTGGCGGTCGCGAGCGCGGCGGTCTCGGGGCTGGTCGCCATCAAGCTCCTGCTCCGGTTGCTGCGGCACACGGGTTTCGGCTTCTTCTTCGCCTACCGCGTCGCGCTCGCCGCGTGGATCCTCGTCTACCTCGGGGCTCGGGGCTGAGCCCTCAGCGCCCCGCCTGCTTCCGCTTCATCCGGTCGTTGAAGTGGCGGTTCATGCGGTCACGCAGGTGCACGCGCGCCCGGTGCAGGCGCGACTTCACCGCCGCCACCGTCAGCCCGAGTTCGCGCGCGACCTCATCGTTGCTCTGCTCCATGACGTCGCGCAACAGGAACACCGTGCGTTCGTTCTCGGGCAGGCCCTCGACCTCGCGCGACAGGATCTCACGCGTCTCGTTGTCGAG
>CAZMQP010000055.1:0-11622 GCA_964568385.1 uncultured bacterium | reverse complement strand
GGCGGCGCTGGCCGGCGCCTGCGTCCTGCTGGTGGTGAGCATCGGCGCCTCCGCGTGGCTGCTGCGGCCGGCCGCATCGGCGCCCGGGGGCGCCGCAGCGAGCGACCTCATCGCGGGGCTGCTCGGCGAGGACGGCTCGCTCGGGCTGGTGCTGTCGGAGCCTGACGCGACCACCGGCACGGCCGACTCCGGAGGCGCGCGATGAGCCGCCGTGCGCTTCTGCTCGCGCTCGCCGCCGCGTTCATCACCGGCTCGGCGGTGGGACTGATCGGCGGCATCCTGTTCGCGCGTCAGGTGCTCACACCCGACGGCGCGCCGCCGCACGTGCTGCGCCTTCGAGGCGACGACGGCCCGCACCGGATGCGGCGCGGGGACGGCCGGCGGCCCGAGGGGCCGAGCGCGCGCGAGATGGTCGCCCGGCTCACCGACGAGCTCGTGCTGAGCGACGCGCAGGCCGGACGCATCCTGGCCCTGGTCACCGAGAGCCGCCGCAGCGTGCAGGCGGAGCGCGACTCCCTGCATGCGCGCATCCTGCGCGAGCTCGATGCCGCGCAGGCCGAACGATTCCGGGCGCTGCCGCGGCCGCACCGCTTCGGCCCGCCCCAACCCATGCACGGTCCGCCGCCGGGGGATGCCCCCGGGCGCGACCGGCCCTGATGCCCTGGTCACCCACCCCCCGCATCACGGGGGTCACACGAGGAGAGTACCCATGATGAAGCGGAGCCTGTGGTGGCTGTGCTGTGCCCTCGCGCTCGGCGCGGGCACGGTGCAGGCGCAGACCGGTCCAGAAGCGGGAGACGACGCTCGCCGGGAGGTGCGTCAGCAGGTCATCATCGAGACGGATGACGCCGAGGACGACGACCTGTTCGCGTGGTTCGACGATGACGAGATGGCCGTGGGCGAGTCCGCAGGCGGGGGCGAGGTGCGCAGGCACGTCATCCGCACCCGCGGCACGCCGGGCATGGGACGCATGCACGGCGGGCGCGGCATGCAGGGCCGCGGCGGCATGCACGCCGGCGCGATGGCGGGACTCGGCCTTTCCGAGGAGCAGCGCACGCGCATGCGCGAGCTGCACGTGGTGCACCGGCGCAAGTCGATCCAGTCGCGCGCCGAACTGCAGCTGGCCCGGCTCGACCTGCACCAGCTGATGCAGCAGGACAAGCCGCAGAAGGCGGCCATCGACGCGCAGATCGACCGGATCGCCCGGCTGCAGGCCGACCGGCGCAAGGCCGGTGTCGCGACGATGCTCGAGGCGAGGGCGCTGCTGACCCCCGAGCAGCGCAAGCAGCTGCGCGAGGGGCGCGGCGGGCCGGGCGCCGGCAGGCCGGGCGCACGCCGTCCCATGGGCGGGCGCGGGGGACACGAGGCTCCGGGCGACACCCACTGAACGCCTCGGCGGTCACACGCGGGGCGGCGTCCCATCCGGGACGCCGCCCTTCGCATGCCCGCCGCGTGCCGGTTCGATGCTCCGGCGCCGCGTGCTAACGTCACCGAGGCCATGACCGACCTCCTGACGGCGCTGCTCGCCGTGGCCGCGCTCGATTCGGCCGCCCTCGACTCCACGCTCCACACGCCCGAGCCCGCCTCGCCGGCCCGGCCCGCGCGGCGTGCCTCGCACGCGCCCACGTGAAGCGGTTGACCCGGCGAGGGCGCGCCGCTCCGGGGGAGCGGCCTCCATACTCCATGGGTGGTGTCGGCGCGCTACGTGGACACGCCGCTCGAGCGTCCGCGCTGGCGCTCGACGCTGCAGCGCCGTGTGCTGCCTACGCTCCAACTCGGCGTGGAGTGGAACCCGGTGGCGGACGAAGTGGGGCCGCTCGCGAACTGGTTCCTCCTCACCGAGACCGAATCGCGGCCGGCGCTCTTCCTCGGCACCAGTTCCGACCGCATCGGCTCCCCGGCGGGCACGCAGTCGTACTACGCCACCGCCTCGCGCTGGTTCGATGCGCTGGGCGCGTCCGCCTACGTGAGCCTGTCTTACTCCGAGTGGGACGAGCGATTCCACGTGCCCTTCGGCGCGACGCTGTCGCTTCCGGGGGGGTTCGCCGTACAACCGATGTACGATGGCCGCCGCACCCACCTGCTCGGCATCTGGAGTCATGAGCGATTCCAGGTCAGCGCCATCTGGGCCTGGCTCGAGCGAGGCGGCGTTGCGCTCTCGGCCGGGTTCTGACCCGTTCCCAAGGAGGCGATCGATGCGATGGCCGATCCTGACGTGCCTCTGGCTGATCGCCGGCACGGGCCTGGCCCTTCATGCGGACGCCGCGGCCCGCGAAGCCGTGTGCATCGTCTGCCAGGTGCGCGAGGGCGCCACCCATGCGGAGCCCGTTCGCGCCACCCGCATGCACGAGGGGCGGGAGGTCGCGTTCTGCTCCGAGGGCTGCGCCAAGGCGTTCGAGGCGGACCCGATGGCGTTCCTGGCGCCACCGGCCGGCCCCGAGGTGCTTCCCAAGTTCACGCTCACGACGCTGGACGGCCGGGCGGTCCCGCGCGACTCGCTGACCGGGCGGCTCCTGCTGCTCGACTTCTGGGCCACCTGGTGTGCGCCCTGCCGCAAGTCCATGCCCGACCTCCAGACGCTGCACACGCGCCATGGCGCCCGCGGGCTCGACGTGATCGGCGTCTCGATCGACGCCAAGGGACCCGGCGTGGTGAAGCGGTTCCTGTCCAAGCGGCCTTTCACCTATCGCATGCTGATGGACACGGGCGAGCGGCCGCTGTGGGAGGCGCTGGGGGTGCGCACCATCCCGGCGGCGTTCCTCGTGGACGGCGAGGGCCGCATCGTCGAGCGCTGGCTCGGCCGCGCCCCGTCGCTCGAACAGCTCGAACGTGCGCTCGAGGGGCGCCTGCCCGTGGCGGCCCGCCCCTGACCGGCCCGGCCGCGCCTCGGGGCGGCGACCACACGCCCCCCTGACCTTCGGCCGCCGGGCCTTGACGCCCCATCGGGCCCCCCGCACACTCCCCGACTCGAACCTTGGCTGCACCCGGCTGGGCCCTGAGCGCCCCCGGTTCCCCGAACCCGACTGCGCGGCGACCGAAGTCACCGACTCACCGCCGACCCTCCCGAGACCGCGCGCCCGAAGGACATGGCTCTCCACTTCACGATCGACGCCCTCGACCGCGGCACCGCCGCGCGGGCCGGCCGCATGCGCACCGCCCATGGCGAGGTGCTGACGCCGTCGTTCATGCCCGTCGGCACCACCGGCTCGGTCAAGTCGCTGGCCCCCGACGACCTCACGGGCGCGGGCTGCGACATCCTGCTCGGCAACACCTATCACCTCTATCTTCGCCCGGGCACCGACACGGTGCGCCGGATGGGAGGGCTGCATCGGTTCATGAGCTGGCCGGGCAGCATCCTCACCGACTCGGGCGGCTTCCAGGTGATGAGCCTGGACGACTTGAACAGGATCACCGAGGACGGCGTCGAGTTCCGCTCGCACCTGGACGGTTCGAGCCACCACCTCACGCCCGAGCGTGCGATGCAGATCCAGGACGCGCTGGGCACCGACATCGCCATGAGCTTCGACCAGTTGGTGCGCCTGCCCGCCGCGCCCGAGTCCATTCGCGAGGCCGTGGACCGCACCGTTCGCTGGGCGCAGAGAGGACTCGACGAGCGCGCGCGGCTGCGCGAACAGGGCCATGGCGCCATGGCGCTCTTCGGCATCAACCAGGGCGGCACCGATCCCGCCGAGCGCGCGCGCTGCTTCGCGGGGCTCGGGGCGATGCCGTTCGACGGCTTCGCGCTGGGCGGGCTATGGGTGGGCGAGGGCCGCGAACTGGGGCTCGACATGGTCGAGCGCGACTGCGGCGAGTTCCCGGCCGACAAGCCGCGCTACCTGATGGGCGTGGGGCACCCGGTGGACGTGATCGAGGCGGTGGCACGCGGCGTCGACATGATGGACTGCGTGCTGCCCACGCGGAACGCGCGGCGCGGCACGGTGTTCATCTCGACCGGCCGTCTCGTGGTGCGCAACGCCGCCTACGCGCAGGATGAGCGGCCGCTCGACCCCGAGTGCGGCTGCACCACCTGCCAGCGCTACAGCCGCGCTTATCTTCGGCACCTGTTCGTCGCCGGCGAACTGCTCGCCATGCGGCTCGCCAGCGTGCATGCCGTGCATCAGATGGTGTCGCTCGTGCGCCGGGCGCGCGAGGCCATCGTCGCCGGCCGCTATGCCCAGTTCCGCAGCGAGTTCCTGACCCGGTTCGACAGTCGAGAGACGCTCGCACCCGCGGGCGTCTGATCCCCGTACCCCAAGGAGGGTGGCACCATGTTCCCGTTCGTGACCGATGCCCATGCCCAGGCGGCCGGCGCCGCGGCGCCCGGTGGTTTCTTCAGCGGCCCGATGGCGTTCCCCGTGATGATGGGCCTGATGTTCGCCATCCTCTACTTCATGGTGATCCGGCCGCAGAGCAACGAGCGCAAGAAGCTCGAGCAGGCGATCGCCAAGCTGCAGAAGGGCGACAAGGTCATCACCACGAGCGGCATCATCGCCACCGTGTGGTCGATCGACGACAGCCGGGCCGTGCTCAAGCTGAATGACGACGTGAAGGTGGAGTTCCTGCGGAGCGCCATCGCGAGCGTGGTCACGGACGGCAAGGCGAAGTGATGGCCGTCCGCCCCGTGCGCATCTACGGCGATCCCGTGCTGCGGGAGAAGTCCAAGGACGTCACGTCCTTCGACGACTCCCTGCGGGCGCTCGTCACCGACCTGTTCGACACCATGAAGGCCTACAACGGCGTCGGGCTCGCGGCCAACCAGGTCGGCGTGGCCCAGCGCGTGTTCGTGGTCGAGGTGCCGGTCGAGGGTGCGCCGCCGGAGCGCGTGGTCGCGGTGAATCCCGTGATCGACGAGCGCTCGGGCAAGGAGGCGGGCGAGGAGGGCTGCCTGTCCATGCCGGGCCTGTACGAGGACATCACCCGCGCGACCCGCTTGCGGTTGCGCGGATTCGACGCCGACGGCGTGCCGTTCGAGCGCGTGGCCGAGGGGTTCCTCGCCCGCGCCATCCAGCACGAGGCCGACCACCTCGACGGCGTGCTGTTCACCGACCGCGTGTCGCCACTCAAGAAGCAGTTCCTAAAGCGGGAGCTCGACGCGCTGGCGCGCGGCGAACTGCCCGAGGGGTATCACCCGGGCACGGGTGAGGGGGGCGCGGCCTGAAGCCGCGTGTCGTGTTCATGGGAACGCCCGCATTCTCGGTGCCGGCGCTCGAGGCGGTCGCCTCGCGCTGCCAGGTGACGCTCGTGGTGACGCAGCCCGACCGCCCGCGCGGCCGGGGCCGCCGCATGGCCGAGTCCGAGGTGGCGGCGGCCGCGGGCCGGCTGGGCCTGCCGGTGGCGAAACCCGCGGACATGAAGGCCCCCGAGGTGCGCGAGCGACTCGCCGCCGAACGGGCCGACCTGTTCGCGGTCGTGGCCTTCGGCGCCATCCTGACACCCGAGGTGCTGGCGCTGCCGCGTCTCGGTGCGGTCAATCTGCACGGCTCGGTGCTGCCCGACTATCGCGGCGCCTCGCCCGTGCAGCGTGCGTTGTGGGACGGCCGCGAGGAGACCGGCGTGACCACGATCGTGATGGACGAGGGCATCGACACCGGCGATGTGCTGGCGGTCCGCCGCGAGCCGATCCGCGACGACGATGACGCGGCCACGCTCGCCGCGCGCCTCGCCGCGATCGGGGGCCCGCTGCTGGCCGACTCGCTGCTGGCGATGGCGGAGGGCCGCGCGACGCGCATGCCGCAGGACCGCGCCGCCGGCAGCTACGCTCGGAAGCTCAGGAAGTCGGATGGCCTCGTGGACTGGACGCTCCCCGCGCGCACGGTGTGGAACCGGCTGCGCGCGGTGACGCCGTGGCCGGGGGCGACCGCGGGATTCCGAGGCGGACGCGTGCTGCTGACGCGCGCGCGCCCGGATGAGGGACGTGGCGAACCCGGCGAGGTGCTCGCCGTGACGCCGGATGGAGTGCGGGTCGCCTGTGGCGACGGCGCGCTCGAGTTGCAGGGACTGAAGCCGGAAGGCCGTGCGGAGTTGAGTGCGGTGGAGTGGGCGCGAGGGTCGCGTCTTCATCCCGGTGAACGATTCACCCGCTGGGAGGAGTGAGCCTCATGACCACCGATCGCAATTCCAAGACCCGTTCCGCGCGCCCGCGCACGGACGGTCCGCCGCGCCCGAGGCCGGGCGCCGGTCCGCGCCGCGAGGGCGGCTTCGCGCCGCGTCGCGAGGGCGGATTCTCGCCGCGCCCGAGCGCCGGACCTCGCCGTGAGGGTGGCTTCGCGCCGCGCCGCGAGGGCGGCTTCGCGCCGCGTCCGAGCGCCGGACCTCGCCGCGAGGGTGGCTTCGCCCCGCGCCGCGAGGGCGGATTCTCGCCGCGCCCGAGCGCCGGACCTCGCCGCGAGGGCGGGTTCGCGCCGCGTCGCGACGGTGGTTTCGCACCACGTCGCGAGGGCGGATTCTCGCCGCGCCCGAGCGCCGGTCCGCGCCGCGAGGGCGGCTTCTCGCCGCGCCGCGAGGGCGGCTTCTCGCCGCGTCCGGGCGCCGGTCCGCGCCGCGAGGGCGGATTCCGTCCGCGCCCCGAGGGCGGGGCTCCCCGTTCGCGCGAGGGCTTCGCGCCGCGTCCCGACCGCGCCCCCCGTCCGGGCGGTTCGCCGTACGATCGCGAGGACGGCCAGCGCTTCGCCGTCAACCGCTCGCGTCCGCTCTACGACACGCCGCGCCGTCCCGGTGCTCGCGGTCCCGGCGCCGGCGCCGGCCGCCGCCCCGGTGGCCGCGAGGGCGGCCCGCGCCGCGAGGGCGGGTTCGAGGCGGGCACCCGGCCGCAGCAGTACAACCGCTACCGGCGCGACGGCACGCTCTCGGCGCCGCCCTGGAAGGCGCGCCGCGGCGAGTACGGCGACAAGCTCACCGGCCGCACGTCCACGGCCGATCCGCGCATGCGTGAGGCCGACGAGCGCGAGCCGCTGCCGTCGGATCCGCGCGAGGCGGCGCTGCGCATCCTGCACGCCGCCGACACGCGCAGCATCTTCACGGACCGCCTTCTCGACGGCGCGCACGCGCGCGGCGGCGACCCGCGCGACCTGGCGCTGCTGCACGAACTGGTGAAGGGCTCGCTCCGCTGGCGCGGCCGGCTCGACTGGGTCCTCGACCAGCGGCTGCACATGGGGCTGCAGAGCACCATGCCGTGGGTGCGCAACATCCTCCGGCTCGGCGCCTACCAGCTGCTGTTCCTCGACCGGGTGCCGGTGCACGCGGCCGTGGATGAGTCGGTCAAGCTGGCGCACACGTACACGCATCCGGCCGCGGCCGGCATGGTCAACAGCGTGCTGCGGCGCATCGCCGAGGACAAGGACCGCATCGAGTGGCCGGCGGGCGACGACGTCGAGTCGCTGTCGGTGTGGGGTTCGCATCCCAGGTGGATCGTGGAACGCTGGCTCGCGCGCTTCGGCGCCGAGCAGACCCGGGCGCTGATGATGGCCGAGAACCGCTCCATCCCGACCGGGTTGCGCGTCAACACCATGCGCAACACGCGCGAGGAACTGGTGGCGGCGCTCGCGGCGGAGGGCGTGGAGGCGCGCATCGCCGAGCGTTCGCCCGACCTGGTGTGGGTGGACGGCCAGCATGCGGCCGGCCGCCTGGCGGTGTTCCAGCAGGGGCGCTGCACGGCGCAGGACGAGAGCGAGGCGCTGGTGTCGCGCATCGTGGCGCCCGAGCCGACCGACCGCGTGCTCGATCTGTGCGCGGCACCCGGCGGCAAGTGCACGCATCTCGCCGAGCTGATGGGCGATGCGGGCGAGGTGTGGGCGCTGGAGCGGGACGGCCATCGCGTCGCCTCGCTCGAGGCCACGGTGGCGCGGCTCGGGCTCGACAGCATCCACGTGGTGCACGGCGACGGTCTCGACCACGACTTCCCGATGCCCTTCGACCGCGTGCTGGTGGACGCGCCCTGCTCGGGATTCGGGGTGCTGGGCCGCCGCGCCGACGCCCGCTGGCGCAAGGAGCCGAGCCTGTTCGAGGAGATGCCGCGGCTCCAGCTCGACCTGCTGTTCGCCGGCGCCCGCCGCGTGCGTCCGGGCGGGGTGCTGGTCTACAGCGTGTGCTCGTTCGAACCCGAGGAGACCGAGGCCGTGGTGGCCCGCTTCCTCGAGGAGCACCCGCACTTCACGCTCGAGAGCGTCGCCGGGCGGGTGCCCGATGACGTCGTGACGCCCGAGGGCTGGATGCGCGTCATGCCCCAGGTGCACGGCTGCGACGGCGCGTTCGCCGCGCGCTTCCTGCGGGCATGAGCGGCGGGAACGACGCGCGCGGTCCGGACGCCGGGGGCGAACCCCCGGCGCCGGACCCGTCGTCGCCCGGGCCGCGTCCCATCCGCCACCGCGTCCGCGACACGGTGGTCACGCTGGCCGCGGCCATGGTCGCGTTCGCCATCGGTCTCGGGGTGTTCAACGGCCTCGTGATGCCGCGGCTGATCCACTCGCAGGGAACCGTCGAGGTCCCCGACCTCGGCAACCTCACGTTCGAGCAGGCGCAGCGCGTGTTGGAGCCCACCGGGCTGGCGCTGTCGCGCGTCGGCGAGCGGTTCGATCCGGCGGTGCCGCGCGGCTTCGTACTGGCGCAGTCGCCGCCGCCCGGCACACCGGTGCGCGGCCAGCGCCGCGTGATGGTGACGCTGAGCCTGGGCGAGGAGTTCAGCTCGGTGCCCGAGCTCTACGGCGAGTCGAGGCGGGGCGCACAGCTGCTGCTCGAGCGTGCGGGCCTCGAGGTCGGCACCATCAGCCGCGCCCCGGGGCCCGACGTGGCCGAGGGCGCCATCCTGGCCACCGACCCGCCCGCCGAGTCGGTGCTGCCCCGCGGCACTCGTGTGGCGCTGCTGGTCTCGACCGGTCCGGGCGTCGAGGAGTTCGTCATGCCCGAACTGGTGGGCCGCGAGATCGGCGGCGTCCGCCGCCAGCTCGAGGCGCTCGGCATCCGCGTGCTCACGCCGCCCTCGGCCGCCGACGTCGGCCCCATCGTGGCGCAGGACCCGCTCCCCGGCACCCGCATCACGCGCGAGGTCGTGGTGACGCTGCAGGCGTCGGGCCGCGTCATCCGCTGACGGCGGCCCCGGGGCTTGACCCGCCCCGGCGCACGGGGGAGCCTCACGGCACGCCATGAGCCCGCCCGACCCACCCGCCGGACCGCTGGAGACGACCGCCGTCCTGCTCGAACGCTGGAAGGACGGCGACGAACAGGCCCGCGAAGCGCTGTTCCAGCGCACGCTGCCGGTGTTCCAGCGCTGGGCACACGGCCGCATCCCGGCCCACACGCGCCACCTGGCCGACACGGGGGACCTCGTGCAGGTCACCCTGGTTCGTGCGTTGAATCATCTGCACGAGTTCGACTGCCGGCGCGAAGGGGCCCTGCTCGCCTACCTGCGGCGGGGGCTGCTCAACGCCGTGCGCGACCAGGTGCGGCGTGCCGCGGTCCGGACGCCCTCGGGCATCGAGCCCGAGGCGCTCGCCAGCGCGGACCGCTCGCCGCTCGAGCACGTGATGGGGCGGGACGTGGTCGAGAGCTACGAGGCGGCGCTGGCCCGGCTGCCCGAGGAACAACAGGAGGCGGTGATGATGCGGCTCGAGCTCGGCATGGACTGGCCGGCGATCGCGGCTGCGCTCGGCCGGCCCAGCCCCAACGCCGCGCGCATGCTGGTCGCGCGCGCGATCGCGCGCCTCGCGCAGGACATGCATGCGCACCGATCCTGAGCCGCCGCACGCGGGCGGCGAGCCCGAGGACCCCCGGCTCATCGAGTGGGCGGAGGCCGTGGCCGAGGGCACGCCCGCCGACTGGGCCCGCCGGTCGGCCGACGCGCCCGAGCTCTCGGGCGCGCTCGCCGGGCTGCAGTCGCTGGCGCTGCTCGGCGAGACCATGCGCGCCTCGGCCGCGCCCCGTCCGGCGCGCGAAGTGGCGTTCCGCTGGGGCGAGCTCGAGGTGCTGACGCGGCTCGGCGGCGGCGCGACCGGCGAGGTGTGGCGCGCCTGGGACCCGTCGCTCGAGCGCGAGGTGGCGCTCAAGCTGGCGCCCGCGGGCTCGGCGCCATCGCGTCCGCTGGCGGAGGCGAGGCGGCTGGCGCGGCTGCGGCACGCCAACGTGGTCGCGGTGCTGGGCGCCGACGTGCGCGACGGCCGCGCCGGCCTGTGGATGGAGCTGGTGGAGGGCCGATCGCTCGAGCAGACGCTCGCCGAGCACGGCCACTACGGCGCGCACGAGGCCACCGGCATCGGGCTCGAGCTGTGCCGCGCGCTGGCGGCGGTGCACCAGGCGGGTTTCGTGCACGGCGATGTCGGGCCGCGCAACGTCATGCGCGAGCGCGGCGGCCGTATCGTGCTCATGGACCTCGGCTCGGCGGCGCCGCTGGGCGACGACTCGGCCGCGATCGTCACGGGCACGCCGCTGGTGACCGCACCCGAGCGGCTGGCGGGCGGGCCCGCCTCCGTCTCGGCCGACCTCTACGCCCTCGGCTGCCTGCTGTTCCGTCTCGTGACCGGCCGCTTCCCGGTCGAGGCCGGCACGCTGGCCGAACTGCGCGAGGCGCACGCGGCCGGGCGCCGGCTGTCGCTGCGGACGCTGCGTCCCGACCTGCCGCACGCCTTCGTCCACGCGGTCGAGGCCGTGCTCGCGCCCGACCCGGCGGCGCGGCCCGCCGATGCGGCCGCGTTCGAGCGGCTGCTGGCGGACTCGCTGTCCCCCGCCGCGTCCGGGACGCGGGCCGACGAGTCGGCGCGCGTGCGGCGCGCGTGGTCACGCACCCTCCGTCCGGCGGCCATGGTGAGCGGGGGCGCGCTGGTGGCGCTGCTCCTGACCACGCAGTGGCTGGGCCGCGAGCCTTCGCGGGGGAGCGCGCCGCCCCGGGCGGCCGACCCGGCCGCGCCCGCGCCTGCGCCGGCGGCCGCCGACGCGCCGCCGCTGGTGGTGGAACTGGCGGCCTTCGTGCGCACGCGCGACGGCGTCTCCGAGCGCGTCACCTCGGGCGCGGCCGTGCGCCTCGGCGACGAGCTGTCGCTCGAGGTGCGGGCGGCCGAGCCGCTGCACCTGTACGTGCTCAACGAGGACGATGCGGGGGCGGTGTTCGCACTGTTCCCGGCACCGGGCACCGACGTCACCAATCCCGTTCCGGCCGGCCGCACGGTCGCGCTGCCCGGCGCCCGCGACGGCCGCACCCTGCACTGGCAGGTCTCGAGCCCGGCGCGGCGCGAGCGCTTCCTGATCGTCGCCTCCCGGCAGCCGCTGGCGGCGCTCGAGCAGCGGCTGGCCGCGATGCCGCAGGTGAGCGAGGCGGACGCACTCTCCGCCGTCGAGCTCGATGGCCCCGCGCTCGACCGCCTGCGCGGGGTCGGCCGCATCCGGCCGGCCACGCCCGCCCGGCGCCGCCATGGCGCCCTCGAATCGGTGGCCGACGCGCTGGGCGGCGAGCCCGGGCTGTGGGTGCGCTCCGTCGAACTGGAGCACACGCGCGACTGACCCTCGGGCGGGGGGCGGACCGGACGACCTGCCCGCGGGGCGCGGGAGTGGTTAGAATCCGGTCCGTGCGACCCCTCGTGATCCTCCTGGCCCTGCTCGCAGGGTCCGCCGAGTCCGCGCCCGCGCGCGCGCAGGCGC
>CAZMQP010000054.1:0-11826 GCA_964568385.1 uncultured bacterium | reverse complement strand
CTACTCGGTGATCTCGCCCGAGGGCTGCGCCTCGATCCTGTGGCGGGACGGCAAGCAGGGGGCCAAGGCGGCCGAGGCGCTGCGCCTGGCGGCGCCCGACCTCGAGGCGCTCGGCATCGTGGACGGGGTGCTGCCGGAACCGGTCGGCGGCGCCCACCGCGACCACGCGGCCGCGGCCGCCGTGCTCAAGGCCGCCGTGCTCGCGAACCTGGAACGCCTGTCGGGGGTATCCCCCGGCGAACTGCTGGCCTCACGCCAGCAGAAGTACCGGCGCATCGGGGTGTTCACGGACGCGGGCGCTTGACCCTGCTCGAATCCGGTCACTAGACTCGCCTCGCTTCGTCCTGACTGCGGCCGACTCGGAGGCCCACCCGCGACCCTGGCGACTCGACTCCCGCCGCTCGTCCGCGGCGGTTCCCGGATGGCCGTCACGTCCCATCCCCGATGTGCAAGAGGTGTCGCATGGCGCTCAGCCCCGATCTGTTGAGCATCCTGGTCTGCCCGGCCTGCAAGGGCGACCTCACGTACGACGAAGCCGCCCAGACGCTGTCCTGCCCGGCCTGCCGCCTGCGGTACAAGGTGGTGGACGACATCCCCGTGATGCTCGTGGACGAGGCGGAGAAGTTCTGAGCCGAGAGGGAGCGCGATCCCCGATGCCTTCGCACCGCCGTCCGCTCGCCGGCCTCCCATGGCTCGCCTGCCTCGCCGGCCTCCTGCTGCCCGCCGTGGCGCTGGCGCGTTCGGCCCCGGTCCGCATGGCCCCGGCCACGCCGGGCGCGGTGCGGTTCACGGTCGAGGTGCCCGAGCCCACCTCGGTGCTGCTCGACACCGGCTCCGGGCTGACGCGCCTCGAACTGGGCGAGTACACGCTCGAGGCCGCGGAGCCGGGCGGCCCGGCGCTGCCGGTGCGTGTGCTCACCGTGGCGGTGCCGCCGCTGGGCGAGGTGCGCGTGCGCGCGGCGGCCAGCGACCTGCGCACCACCGACGGCCTGCTGCTGGCGCCGCTGCCCGCGCCCCCCGCCGAGGAGGGCGCGACGCCGGTGCTGCGGCGCGATCTCGCCGCCTACGGCGCCGTGGGCCGCACCCAGCCCGAGGGCGCACGACTGCTGGGGGTGGGCTGGATGCGCAACCAGCGCGTGGCGCGCATCGCCATCGAGCCCGCGGCCTACGCGCCGGCGTCGCGGCGCCTCAACCTCGCCCGCCGCATCGACGTCGAGGTGCAGGTCGCCCCGATGGCCGACCTCGGACCGCCGGCGGAGCCCGACGACCCCTACGAGCCGGTGTATCGCACCTCGCTCGTCAATTACGAGCAGGGAGTGGCCTGGCGGCGCCCGGTCACGCAGGCGCTCGAGGCCGCGGCGCGGCGCATGGGCCTGGCGCCCTCTTCGGCGAACGGCATCGCCGACCCGCCCGACTCGAGCGTGTTCGTCGGCCGCACCTGGGTGCGGTTCGCGATCGACCGCGCCGGCTTCTACGCGGTCAACTACTCGCGCCTGCGCACGACGGCGCTGTTCGGCAACGACAGCTGCGCCACCGATTCGCTGCGGCTGTTCACCTGGCCTGGCTTCCCGGTGCTGCCGGAGAACAACTACTGCGACTCCTGCGACTACCGCGAGGTGGCGATCGGCCTCGTGGACGCGCGCGGCGACGGGCGGTTCTCGGACAACAACGACCTGTTCTACTTCTTCGCTCAGGGCGCGAGCGGCTGGGCCGACGAGTACGACCCGGCGATGCCCGAGACCACCTACATCAATCACCCCTACGAACTGCGCAACTACTACTATCTCACCATCGCGACCGCCGACGCCCCGGTCGGCGGGACGCCGCGGCGCATCGCCACGCGCTCCGTCACCCCCACCGGCGGCGGGACGCCGGTGACCACGGTCAGCGACCGCGTCCACCTCGAGCAGGACCTCGAGTTCTGGCCCGACGTGAGCTCCACGCTCAGCACGCTGTTCTGGGAGAAGTGGTTCTGGCGCAGCCTCACCTCGGGCGGCTTCTTCAACGTGGACTTCTCGCTGCCGCACGCCGACCTCGCGCAGCCCTCGCGCCTGCGCCTGCGCCAGTGGGGCCTGACCGACAACTTCATCACGCAGGGCTGTCCGTCCAACATGAACCCGCCCGACCACCTGCTCGACGTGACCATCAACGGCGTCGCGATCGGGCGGCGCGGCTGGCGCGGCTCCACCGACCGCCGCGGCGGCGCGCTCACGGTGGACACCACCGGCTTCCTGCTGCGCACGAGTTCGCCCAACCTGGTGGCGCTCGCGGTGCCGGTGGCGAGTTCCCCGCAGTGTCCGCAGCGCATCGACCGCAGCGCGCTCGCGTGGGTGGACGTGTTCTACCAGCGGCGGCTCGTGCCCGACGCCGACCGGCTGTCGTTCCGCTCGCCCGTGGCGGCGGGCACGTACCGCTACGACCTCGGGCCGTTCGTCACGCCGACGCCGCCGCGGCTGTTCGACGTGAGCGACCCGTTGCAGCCGGTCGAACTCGTGGGCGGCTCCTACGCCGGCTCCATGCTGGCGTTCGAGGACGGCCAGGCCTCGCGGCGGCGCTACGCGGCGTTCCCGGACTCGGTCATCACCCGCGGCATCCTGCCGGCGGGGCAGATCAAGGATGCCGCCTTCACGAGCCTCGACAACCTGCGCTCGCCCTCGCGGTCGGCCGACTACGTGCTCATCTACTACGACGGCTTCAAGACCGCGGCCGACTCGCTGGTCGAGTGGCGCCGCTCGTCGCTGCCGCTGCAGGACGGCCGCACGTCGTTCGAGGCGGTGGCCATCCCGGTGTCGGCCATCCACGACCAGTTCTCGGGCGGCCGCACCGACCCCGGCGCGATCCGCAACTTCCTGCGCTCGGCGTTCTTCAACTGGTCGCGCCGGCCCACGTTCGTCACGTTCCTCGGGGACGCCTCCTACGACTACAAGGACATCACCGGACGGGCGCCGAGCGGCCAGCCGGGCACGCTGGTCACCACCTACGACAACCTGTTCGACAACAGCTTCATCGTGCAGCGCATGTACGCCTCCGACGACTGGATGCTCAACGTCAACGACGCCGGCCTGCTGATCCCCGACTTCCTGGGCGGCCGGCTGCCGGCCAACGACCCGGCCACGGCGCTGGCGGTGGTGCGCGAGAAGATCCTGCGCTACGAGCGCGACGCCCCCTTCGGCGAGTACCGCAACCGCTTCATGCTGGTGGCCGACGACGACACGCAGGGCGACCGCTGCGACGGCCTCGGCTGGACGCACGTGTTCCAGACCGCCAACCTCGACACCGCGAGCATCGCCTCGCACATCGACCGGGCCTACGTCTACCTGCACACCTATCCGAGCGGCCCCGGCGGCACGCGGCCCGGCGCGCGCGCGGCGATCAAGGACAACCTCAACTCGGGCGTCGCGGTGTTCAACTTCATCGGGCACGGCAGCCCGTTCAAGATCAGCGACGAGTCCGTGTTCATCGACAGCGACGCGGGCACGCTCACCAACGGCCTGCGCATGCCGCTGTTCGTGGCCGCCTCGTGCGACGTCGGCAAGTTCAACGATCCGACCGTGCAGAGCCTGGGCGAGCGGCTGGTCATGACCGGCTCCGGCGGGGCGATCGCGGTCATCTCGGCCACCGAACTGGCGTTCAGCGGCGACAACAGCATCCTCAACCTCTATCTCTATCAGCAGTTCTTCCGCCGCGACGACCTGGTGGTGCGCGGGGACACGCTGCGCGGCAGCGGGCAGTACCATGTGCCGGTCTCGGCCGCGCTGCTGTCCGCCAAGGAGCGCGCCGGCTCGAGCGTGACCAACAACACCAAGTAACAGCGCAAGGGCGATGCGGCGATGCGGCTCAACCTGCCGCGCTTGTGGACGGAGCTCACGCTCGAGGACGAGACCGGCGCGCCCGTGACCGAACTGCAGCGCGGCCGGACCCTCACGTTCCGCGGCCGCGTGCTCGACCGTCCCGGCGGATCGCAGGTCCCGTTCGACGGCGTCGCCAGCCTGCTGATCGAGGACTCACGCCCGGTCGAGACCACCTCCAACCAGAGCGGCTGCGGCTTCGGACCGACCGACTTCTTCTTCACCGCCGGCCCGATGTTCAAGGGCGACGTCTCGGCGGCGAATGGCGAGTTCTCGGGCCGTTTCGTGGTGCCGCTCGATGCCGTCGGCGGCGACGCCGGGCGCATCCGCGCCTACATCCGCGGCCGCGAGACGGGCGCGTCCTTCGGCGTGGACGGGGTGGGCGACCTGGGGGCCGAGGTGGTGGCCGGCACGGCCCCGTCCGGCGACAGCGAGGGGCCGCGCATCAACCTGTCGTTCGTGGGCGGCGCGATCGCGGTGCGGCCGGATGCGACGCTGCAGATCGACCTGTTCGACCCCAGCGGCATCATGATCACCGGGCACTCGCTGCAGAACTCGATCGTGGTGACGCTCGACGACAACACCACCAACCGCACCGACGTGACGAACTCGTTCCGCTACGCGGCGGACTCCTACCAGTCGGGCACCGCCGTCTACCAGCTGCCCAACCTGGCGCCCGGGCCGCACCGGGTGCGCGTCTCGGCGGCCGACAACCTGGCCACCGGGATCACCGCCTCGCAGCACCGCTCGTCGGCGACGCTCGACTTCGAGGTGGTGGATGTGCCGCCCCTCAACGTGGCGCGGGCCTACCTGTTCCCGACGCCGGCCAGCTCCACGGGACCGGCCGCGGGGGGGACGTTCGTCGTGGACGCCCCCGGGGACTCGGTCAACACCCTGATCCGGGTGTACACGGTCTCCGGCCGCCTGGTGCGCACCCTGCGCCAGTTCGGGGGGCTGGGACAGGTCCAGATCCCCTGGGACGGGCGGGATGCCGAGGGCGACCCCCTCGCCAACGGCACCTACCTGTTCAAGGTGCATGTCAGTGTGCGCGATGCCGATGGAAGCTCCAGCGCCCGCCAGCGGGCCATCGCCGAGGGGCGGTTCGTCATCGTCAACCGGCCGTGAACCCACGTTCCCCGGCGGGAGTCCGGAACCCGGGAGAAAGCCGCCCCCCTGCGGTGTAGTATGCAGCGCCGAATGCCGTTCGCGCGGGGGCTTCCCAGAACCCTAAGAGGAGTCAGTATGCGTCTTTCTACGACCGTGGCCGTCAGTCTCGTCCTGGGTGCCTGCTTCGCCGGCAGCGCCTTCGCACAGGGAACCGGCCGCTCGTTGGACATCCAGCCGGGGGCTCGCCAGAACGGTCTGGGTGCGGCCGGCGTGGCGCTGGCCGAGGATGCCACCGGCGTCACCTGGTGGAACCCGGCGGCGCTGGGCTTCGTCAAGAAGAGCGCCGTCGAGATCACCTACGCCCAGCTGGTGCCGGGCCTGGCCGACGACGTCACCTACAACTTCGCCTCGTTCGTGAGGCCGGTCGAGGGGCTCGGGGCGTTCGGCCTCGGGCTGGTGTTCCTCAACTACGGCACCAGCGAGGGCACCGACGCGAGCGGCAACCCGACGGGCAGCTTCTCGTCCAACGAGGTGTCGCCGGCGCTCTACTACGGCGTGCAGCTGCTGCCGGACTTCTCGGTCGGCGCCTCGCTCAAGTACATCCGCATCCAGCTCGCCCCCGAGGCGCAGTCGGGTGTGGGCTCCACGTTCGGCGTGGACCTGGCGGCGCTCTACCGCATCCCGGCGGCGCGGCTCAATCTCGGCGTCAACGTGCAGAACGTCGGACCCAGCGTCACATTCCTCAACGAGGACCAGCGCAGCCCGCTGTCGCGCAACCTCAAGGTGGGCCTGTCGTGGGAGGCCTACGGGGACGACGAGTTCCGCGTCATGGCGGTGGGCGACTTCAACCAGTCGCTCGTGACCAACGACTTCTACACCTGGAACGGCGGTCTCGAACTGCGCTACACGGACCAGATCGCCGGGCGCGTCGGCTACTACCACGACCCGCTCGGACAGATCAACGACCTCACGTACGGCCTCGGGGTGGGCTGGAAGGGCCTGAGCCTCGACTTCGCCAGCATTCCCCAGGCGAAGGACTCGGACCTGCCGAACGTGTCCAAGATCACGCTGGGCTACCGATTCTGAACGACCCGTGCGTCTGACCCGGTACCTCCTCGCTCTTCTGTCCGCGGCCGCGCTGGGCTCCATGCCAGGTGCGGCCGCGGTGCATGCGGCGCCGCTGCGCGTGACGCCGGTGGCGCCGGCGCGCGACCTCGCCGAGGCGCACGCCCACGGCCTGCGCCCGAACGCCCTGCCGATGCGCGCCGCCGAGGCCGAGGCCGCCCGGCTGCGGCTCGAACGCCACCGCGCGCTGCTGCCGATCAAGCGGGCGGTGATGGCGAACGGCCCCGACCTCGACCGCGGGCGGCTCGCGGAGCGCGTGGCGCAGTGGCGCCGGTCGCCGCCGCGGCTGGCGGCCGACGGCACCGTCGAGCCCGACACCGTGCTGCGCATGGCGTTCCTGCGCATCGACTTCCTGCGCGACCGCTCCGGCACCGCCACCACCGGCAACGGCCGCTTCGACCTGACGCCGCCCGACACCAACGCGGTGCCGATCGACCGCGCGCCGCGCAACCGCAGCTACTTCGAGGATCACGCCGAGGCGCTCGAGCGCTACGTGGACGTGCAGAGCTACGGCCGCGTGCGGCTCGAGGTGGACGTGTGGCCGGCCGAGGAGGACAGCGCCTACCACTGCACCGACAAGGCGGACTTCGGGCCGTGGAAGTTCAGCCGCGACGTCTACCGCGCCGCCGTGGACATGATGCGCACGATGTTCTTCGCTGCGGACTCCCAGTCCACGCTGCGCGGCGCGCGCATCCCGTGGGACACCTACGACCGCTACACCATCATCCACGCCGGCAGCGACCTGCAGAGCGATCTGCGCCAGGACAGCGAGTTCGACATCCCCTCGTTCACGGTGTTCGTCGGCGACACCGACGTGGTGGTGTTCCCCGATTCGCTCAACCGCCCCATCGACCGTGTCGCGTTCGTCCCCGAGACCGCCAACCAGGACGGCTACTACGGCGCCATCAACGGCGTCCTCACGCACGAGAACGGGCACAACCTGTTCGGCTTCGGCGACATCTACGACATCAACTCGGGCTACCCGGTCTGCGGCTACTGGACCCTCATGGACAGCGGCAATCTCGTGGGCTCGCGCGTCCAGTTGCGCGACGGCAGCGAGATCTTCGCCACCGGGCTGCTGCCCCCGAGCGTGGACCCGTTCCACCGGCAGTTCATGGGCAGCGGGCTCACGTTCTTCGAGCCGGCCTCGGGGGACACCGTCGGGCTGCGTTCGAGCCAGCGCCACGCCGAGATCGCGCGCGTGCCACTGTCCTCCGACGAGTACCTGCTCATCGAGAACCGCTATCAGGCGCCGGCGGCCGCGGTCGAACTCGACCAGGACCCGGTCTCGCGCGTCATCCTCGGACCGAAGAGCCCCGACCGCTTCGAGTACGACGCGCTGCTGCCGGGCGGCGGCATCCTGGTGTGGAAGCTCGACGACAGCGTCATCCCGTTCGACAACTCGCTGCGCATCAACCCGGACTACGGCTTCAACTCGAATCCGTTCCGCCTCGGCATGCAGGTGCTGGAGGCCGACGGGCTCGACGACCTCGGCGACCTCGGCTCGCCCTACATCCTCGGCAGCCCGCTCGACCCCTACCAGCGCTACGTGAATCCCGCGCTGACCGACTCCACACGCCCCAACCTGCTCCCCAACCAGGGCACCCGGCCGCACCTGCGCGTCGAGTTCCTCGACAACGCGGACTCCACCATGCGCTTCGTGGTGCGGCGCGCCTGGCAGCTGCCCGGCTGGCCGGTCGCCACCGGCGAGTTCGGCGCCGGCGGCCCGCGTCCGCTGGCGATCGACGCCGACGGCGTGCGCGGGCTCGAGGTGTGCTGGGCCGGCGGAGCCGAGGCGGGCCCTGACAGTGCCTCGCTGTTCGCGCTGCGCGCCGATGGCAGCGGGCTCTCGGGCGGGGACATCGCATTCGCGCGCCTCGACCGGCGGGTGCTGCCGGTGATGGCGGCGGTGGTCACGGGCGACGCCACGTTCGGCGACGGCCCCGCGGTGTTCGCGGCCACCACGGTGCTCGAGGGGCCGTCCGACGCCCTCGGCGGCCGCGTGTGGCTGGTGGACGCCTCGGGCGCGCCGCTGCCCGGCTGGCCGCTCCGGCCCGCTTCGGGCGCGACCACGCCGCCGGTGCTGATCGGGGAGTGGCCGTTCACGCAGGTGGCGGTGGGCTGCGCCGATGGCCGCGTGCGCGTGTACGACGCCGGCGGCGCGCTCTCGGCCACCACAGCGCCCGCGCTCGGCGACACGGTGCGCGGGAGGCTGGCGGTGTGGATCACGCCGACGATCCTCACCTCCGGCCTCACGCCGACCCTCGCGGCGACACTCGCGGCCGGCACCTCGCGCGGCGAGGTCGGGCTGTTCTCGCTGCCCTCGGGCGGCGCGCTCTCGGGCTGGCCGCGCACCGTGGCGCGCCCGGGCGCCGAGCCGGAGTTCCTCTGGCTGCGCCTTGGCGGCGATGGCGCGTCGGCCGAGGGCAACTGCGCCGGCGGTGAGCCGACGCTGGTGATGCGCGACGTGGACCGCGTGCTCGCGTTCTGTCCGAGCGGCGGGCTGCTGCCCGGCTGGGGGGCGTCGCTGGGCGACACGCTCGTCGAGGGACTCGCCGCCGGAGACCCCGACGGGGACGGCTTCCCCGAGGTGCTGGTGCAGACGCGCCGCTCCGCACTCGCCTTCCTCAACGCCTCGGGGCACCCCTCGCCGGGCTGGCCGCGGCGCGGCACCCGCGAGTTCCTCACCACCGACACGCCGCCCCTGGCGCTCGACGTCACGGGTGACGGGCGCAGCGAGGTGGTGGCGCTCAACGGCAGCGGCGTCATCGCCGCGCTCGAACCCTCCGGCCGCACGCCCGAGGGCTGGCCGCTGGCGACCGGTTCCGGCGCGCTCGGCTCGATGGTGGCCGCCGACCTCGACCGCAACGGCTCCCTGGAGATCATCGCCCCCGACCGCTACGGGCAGCTCTACGCCTACACGCTGCCGGTGGGCGAGGGCGCGCCGGTCGTGAGCAGCTGGCGCATGCTGGGCGGGGATCCGGCGCGCACCTCGAGCCTGCCGCTCTCGCGCACGCCGGTCCCCGCCGCGGCCGCCGCCGGCCCGCTCGTGCGCGGATCGCTCAAGGCCTACCCCAATCCGGCGCGCAACCAGCCGCTCAAGTTCGCCTACACGCTGAGCGAGGCCGCCTCGGTCGAGTTCCGCATCCTCGACGCCTCGGGGCACGAGGTCGCGTCGTTCACGCGCGCCGGCCAGCGCTCCGACAACCTCGAGGTGTGGGACCCGGGTGCACTGCCGGCCGGGCTCTACGTGGCCCGGCTGCGCTTCTCGGGCCCGGGCGGTTCGCGCACCGAGACGCTGCCGCTGGGGCTGCTGCGATGAAGGCGCTGCTCGCCGCTCTGCTGCTGCTGCCGGCCGCCGTGGCCCTGGCGCACGCGCAGACGAGCGCGCTGGCGCTGCCGATGCTGCAGCCTGCCGCCGAGCGTGCCGAGCGGCGCACCGCCGCCGAAGTCCCCGGCGGCCTGGTGGCGCAGCGCGCCATCGTGCGCGAGTGGGGGCCCTCGGACGACTCGGTCTACGTCGAGGTGCGGATCCCCGATTGGAAGTCCGAGCCCCGGGCGCTGCTCGCCTCGGCGATCCTGCCGGGTGCCGGCCAGCTCTACGTGGGCGAGGGCAGCGGCTGGATCCATCTCGCGGCCGAGGCGGCGGGCTGGACCCTGCGCGCGCTCTCGGTGCGGCGCGCCGACGACCGCGAGGACGCGTTCGTCGCGCTCGTGGGCGATCCGAACGAGGGCACGAGCGGCTGGTCGTTCGACCGCTACCGCACCGCGACCGGCGGCGATGTGTCGTGGCTGCAGACGCTGTGGGCGAGCGACCGTGAGGCGTTCTACCTGGCGCTGGCGCGCGAGCGCACCTACGACGCGGGATTCCGCGGCGGCGCCGAGGCCAGCGCCGAGCGGTTCCGCGGCCTGCGCGAGGAGCGGGAGTCGTCGCTGTCGCGGGTGCGCACGCTCGAGGCGCTGATCGTGGCCCATCACCTGGTGTCGGCCTGGGACGCGCTGCGTGCGGCGCGCTTCCACAACCTGCCGCTGCGGCGGTCGCTGCCGGTGCAACTCGGCGGCGGCTGGCGCGACGGCTCGCCCGTCTTCACGGCGGCGCTCGTGCGGAGGCTCTGATGCGGCGTTCCCGGTTGCGCGCGGCGCTGCTGCCGCTGGCGCTCATGTGCGCGCTCGTGCCCGCCGCGCGGGCGCAGGCGCCCGCCTCGGACGCGTTCGCGCTCGAGGCGCTGCCCACGCTGGCGCGGCCCGAGGGGGTCTCGGGGCTGACCCTGGCCGCGGGCTCCATCACCGGCTTCGGCGAGCAGCGCAAGAAGGACAAGCCCCGCAAGGGCAAGCCGGCCCGCGAGGCGGCGGCCGAGAAGCCCGAGCGCGAGAGCGAGGGGCTGCCGCTCGGCGCCGAGCGCGCGCGCATCCTGCTGCAGTCGCTCGCGGTGCCCGGCTGGGGGCAGGCGACGCTCGGGCACCGGCGCACCGGAACGGTGTTCCTCGTGGCCGAGGCGGGCATCTGGGGGGCGTTCACGGCGTTCCGGATCCAGGAGCACCTGCGCACCGAGACCTACGAGCGGACGGCGATGCTGTCGGCGGGCATCGCGCTCGATGGGCGCGACGAGGAGTTCCGCCGCATCGTCGGTTCGTTCGCGAGCAGCGAGGAGTACAACCAGCTCGTCGTCACGCGCATCGCCGCCAACCTCTACCTGAGCGACGTCGATGCGCCCGACCTCGAGAACTACCGGCTCTACATCGAGCGGCACTCGCTGCGCGGCGCCGACGCCTGGGACTGGGCCGACTTCGAGTCGTTCCGCCGCTATGGCGCGCAGCGCAAGGACGCCCAGCGCGCCGCGCTGCGGTCGAACACCGCGCTCGGGCTGGCGATCGCCAACCGCCTGCTGTCGGCCCTGCACGCCGCGCGCCTCGCGGGACAGACGCGGCCGCCCGAGCCGCGCTCGTGGCACTTCGAGGTGGCGCCCGGGCCCGGCGGCGACCCGACCGCCCTGCGCGCGGGGCTGCGCGCGTCGTTCTGAGCGCGGCTGCGGCCATGCGCCTCCGGCCCCCGACGTGGATCACGCTGGCCGTGGCCCTCGCCTGCGCCGCGCCCGCCGCGGCGGCGTCCGGAGCACCCGCACGCGACTCGCTCGTGTTCGTGCCGCGCGACACGCTCTCGGAGCGGCTGCGCCGGCCGGCGGGCCTGATGGTGGACGCCTTCGGGCGCGTCACGGTGGCCGACGAGGAGCGCCACGCGCTCGAGCGCTTCGGGGCCGACGGCCGCTGGCTCGACGGCACCGGCGGCTTCGGCAGCGCCCCGGCGCAGTTCCGGCGGCCGGGGGCGCTCACGGCGCTCGGCGCGCTCGGGACCGCCGTGCTCGACCGCGACAACCGCCGGGTGGTCGCCTACGACCAGCAGCTGCGCCTGATCGGCGTGCTCGTGGACTTCTCGCTCGACGACGCGCAGTCGCGCTTCGGGCGCGTGGACCCGGTGGCGGTCACCTCGGATGCCGGGGGCGCGGTGCTGGTCGCCGATGCCGACCGCGACCGCCTGCACGGGTTCGACTTCGCGGGTGTGTTCGTGCGCGAGTGGGGCGGCTTCGGCGGGCGGGCGGGCGCCTTCGCCGGGCTGGTGGCCGTGGGCGTCACGCCGCGCGGCGAGGTGGTCACGCTCGAGCGCGGTGCGCGCGCCCGGCGGCAGCGCGCCGGCGACCCGCCCGCCGCGCCGCCGCGCGCGCGCCTGCAATGGCTCGACGCCGGCGGG
>CAZMQP010000053.1:2628-11955 GCA_964568385.1 uncultured bacterium | reverse complement strand
TCGCGCGGCGGACCGCCGGGACGCGGCATCACCCGCACCTTGTAGGGACGGGCGCCGAGACCGAGGAAGCCGCCCGAGCCCTCCTCGAGCACGGTGATCATCACCTCGGCGCGCGAGAGCCCCAGCGCGTCCAGGCCCATCCGTACCGCGTCGTCGAGCGTCTTGCCTTCGAACACCGATTCTCTGGGACCTGCCATGACGGACCTCGTCGCTTCGGCGACGCCGGGTGCGCGAACCAACGGGTCCACCCGGGCGCGAAGCCTGCGAACCATGTGGGAGATGGGCGGCGCGGTGGCCGGGACGCGATCGGGCGCGTCGCCGGGCGTGCGGCTCGGACGCCGCCGGGACAGTGCTCCAGATTACTTCGTCGCGGCCTTCCTGGCCACCTTGCGCCCGCCCCCGGGCCTGGAGCCGCCCGCGGGGGGTCCTGCCGTCTCCACCACCACCGCGCCCGAGGCCGGCGAGTCGTCGCGCAGCGCCAGCCACTGCTGGAAGGCGGTCAGCAGGTTCATCACCGTCCAGTAGAGCACCAGCCCGGACGGCAGGTTGTAGAAGAACACGACCATCACCGCGTTCATCAGGTACATCGTGCTCGCCTGCCGCGGGTCGGTGGGCGTGAGCTTCTGGGTCAGGAACCCCGAGCCCGCCATGAGCAGCGGCAGCAGGCGGATCGGGAAGCCGGCGACCTCGAACAGCTTGTCGGGGGCGGACAGGTCGTGCATCCAGCCCACGAACGGCGCCTGCCGCAGCTCGATGGCGTTGAAGAGCACCGAGTAGAGCGCGAAGAAGAGCGGCATCTGGAGCAGCATCGGCAGGCAGCCGCCGGCCGGGTTCACCTTGTGCTCCTTGTAGAGCGCCATCACCGCCGTGTTGAGCGCCGGCGCGTCGTTCTTGTACTTCTCCTTGAGCCGGACCATCTCGGGCTGCAGCTTCTGCATCGCGCGCATGCTCTTCAGGCTCATCATGTTGAGCGGGTGGAGCAGCACGCGCACCAGGGTCGCGAGGACGATGATCGCGATGCCGTAGTTCCGCACCAGCCCTTCGAGCCACACCAGCACCCGCAGGAGCACCCGGCTGAAGGGACTGATCCACGACCAGCCGAGGTCCACGATCCGCTCGAGCTCGACCCCGAGCTGCGCGACCCGGAAGTACTCGTTGGGCCCGAAGTAGACCAGGAACCGATGGGTGGGGCGGGTCTCGCCCGGCAGCCCCACGACCAGCGCGCTCACCGCCATCTCCTGCTCGGGGGGCGCGTTGGCGGGGAGCAGCGCGCGCTGCTCGGGGGTCAGCGGCCGGAGCGCGACCCGCGCCTCGGCGGCGCGCGGGGTCGCCTCGCGTGCGACCACGGCGCCCATGAAGTAGCGGGTCTGGACCGCGGCCCAGTGCGCGTCACCCTCGAAGCGCTTGGTCCCCTTGCGCAGCCCGCCGGTCTGCTCGCGGTGGATGTTGGTGCCGACCAGGCTGGTCGCCCGCAGGCCGTGCGCGTCCCCGGACAGATCGGCCTCGTTGAACAGCGGCCACGAACGGGTGACCAGCGAGTAGTCGGAGACGCGCCACGCCGGCGGCACGCGCTGGAACTCGACCTCGTAGTCGAGCGCGTACGAGTCGGGGCGCACCCGCCAGGTCTGCCGCACGCGCATGCCGCTGCTGTCGTCGGCGGTGAAGGTGAGCACGCGCACCTGCCCGGCGGCGTCGAGACTCTCCGTGACCGCGTACACCAGGTCGTCGAGCGGGAGGCGGGCGCTCCCCGAGCCGAGGTCGAGCGCGAACGAGGGACCGCCCGCGAGCACCACGCGGTCCCCGGCGGGCACCGGCTCGCCCTGCGGCGGCCGCACCGCCTTGCCGTCGCGGCTCGAGGCGCCATGGGCGGAGGCATAGTGGAGCAGCTCGACCGAGAGGAGCCGGGCGCCGCGGTTCGTGAACTCGGCGTGGTAGAGCGGGGTCTCGATCCGGTAGGCGCGCTCGAGCGCCGCGCCGAGCGGGCGGAGCGGCAGCGCGCCGAATCCGGGCGCCCGCGCCGGCACGGGCGCCGTCCCGGCCCGCGGGGCCTCCCGGGACACCGTGTCCCCGGCGGTCGCGGCGGGAGCCGGCGCGGTGGTGGTGTCCACCGCGGCGGGCGGCGGCGGGGTGGTGGGCCGGAGGTAGTGGTCGAGCCCGAACTGCTTGAGGATGAACGGATAGGCGATGAGGATCAGCACGCACAGCGCCACCGCGATGACGGTCTTCCGGTCCATGGTCAGGGCACCGGGTCGACGCCGCGGGCGCCGAACGGATGGCAGCGGGCGAGGCGACGGGCGGCGAGCCAGGCGCCGCGCGCCAGGCCGTGGCGCTCGAGGGCGGCGACGGCGTAGGACGAGCAGGTGGGCAGGTACCGGCAGTGCCCGCGCAGGGGGACCGGAGCGAACCGCTGGTAGAGCCGGAGGGCCGCGACCGCGAGCCGCACGGCCGGGTGCAGGCGCGGCGGCGCGGCGGCGGCGAACGCGGCGGACGGCGCGCGGCTCATCCGCGCGGCCCGGCGGGCTCGATCGGGGCCAGCACGCCGGCCATCGTCAGCACGCGCTCGACATCGCTCGCCAGCGCCTGGTGGGGCGCGGTCGGCGCGCTGCGGTAGGCGACGAACATGAGCAGCCGGCCGGTCTCGGGGATCCGCGGCCAGCGGCGGCGCACGATCTCGCGCAGGCGGCGGCGCGCCCGGTTCCGCGCCACCGCGCCGCCGACGCCGCGCCGGCTCGCCACGAACCCGACGCGCGTCGGCTCGCCCGGACGGTCCAGCCGCACCAGCAGGCAGTGGGCGCCGCGGAACGCCACCCCCTCGGCGCGCAGCGCGGCGAAGTCGCGGGTCGCCGTGAGGCGGTGGCGCGGATGGATCCGCTCGGAGACCTCGGTCGTCTGCGGCGTAGGGACGCTCCCCGACGGTCGGGCCGTCGCGCGCGGGCGGGAACGGAGGACGCTCCGGACGGAGACGCTCCCCGCCGGGGCGATGAGGACGCCGGACGCCATCGGAGTGACGGTCGGATGCGGCAACGGTCGCAGCGGTCCCGCGGCTAGGCCGAGGAGACCGTGAGGCGCTTGCGGCCCTGCTTGCGGCGCGCGGCGATCACCTTGCGTCCGCCCTTGGTCTTCATCCGCGAGCGGAAGCCGTGGGTCTTCTTCCGGTGGCGGTTGCGGGGTCGGTAGGTGCGCTTCATGGGTTCTGGAGCCCTCGTTTCTGCAGGACGTTAGGTCGGAAATGGACGGGGCAGGTTACGGGAGCCGCCGCGTCCGCGTCAAGCCGGGGCCCGGCCCGCGGGCGCGGACCCCGGGGGGCCCCGCGCTGGTGTAGAGTGCCGGCCGGCCGCGGGCCGCCGCGGGGCGCGGAGGCCGGGCCGGGAGGAGGCACGATGGCGGTCGGCTGGAACTGGCTGCTGCTGATCGCGGGGGCGCTGCTCATCCTGGTCGAGGTCGCGTTCGGCGGGTTCGCCGGGTTCGACCTGGTCCTGATCGGCTCCGCCTTCCTGCTCGGCGGCGGGATCGGCATGGTCACCCACAGCCCGGCGGTGGGCTTCGTCGTGGCGAGCGCGCTGTGCGTCGCCTACATCGCGGTCGGGCGCCGCTGGGTGCGCCGGCGACTGCGCGACCGCACGGTGCCGAGCAACGCCGACGCGCTGCTCGGGGAGCGCGGCGTGGTGACGACCCGGGTGGCCGAGCACTCCCCCGGACAGGTCAAGGTCCGCGACGAGGTGTGGCGCGCGGTGCCCGCTCCGGGCGCCGGCGGCCCCTTCGACGTGGGCGCGGTGGTGACGGTCGAACGCGTCGACGGCGTGACGCTCATGGTGAGGTGACGACGATGGACAACCCGGTGGGGACGTTCGGGATGCTGCTCCTGATGGTGCTGCTGCTCATCGCGCTGGTGTCCCTCGCCCGCTCGGCGCGCGTGGTGTCCCAGTACGAGAAGGGGCTCGTCCTGCGCCTCGGCAAGTACCGCACGACGGTCGGGGCCGGGCTCACGTTCCTGGTCCCGGTCATCGAGGACATGCTCAAGGTGGACATGCGCGAGCGGGTGATCAACGTCGAGCCGCAGAAGGTGATCACCAAGGACAACGTCTCGGTGGTCGTCGACGCCGTTATCTACTACCGCATCAGCGACCCGGTGAAGGCCACCTTCGAGGTGCAGAACTTCGGCTACGCCGCCACCACGCTGGCGCAGACGAACCTGCGCAACCTGGTCGGCGACAAGTCGCTCGACGAGACCCTCACCGCCCGTGACACGATCAACGCGAACCTGCGCAACGTGCTCGACGAGGCGACGAACACCTGGGGCGTCAAGGTGACCCGGGTCGAGGTGCAGAAGATCGACCCGCCGGCCGACATCACCGAGGCGATGTCGCGCCAGATGAAGGCCGAGCGCGACAAGCGCGCGAACATCCTCGAGGCCGAGGGCGTGAAGCAGGCGCAGATCCTGCAGGCCGAGGGCGTGCGGCAGTCCGAGATCCTGCGCGCCGAGGGCGATGCACAGGCCAAGATCCTGCGCGCGACCGCCGAGGCGCAGGCGATCCAGCTGGTCTCGAATGCCGCCGAGAGCTACTTCAAGGACCGCGCCGAGGTGAGCAAGCGCCTCGACGTGCTGCGCGACGTGCTCGCACAGCAGACCAAGTTCATCGTGCCCTCGGGCAGCGATCTCGTGAACGTGCTGGGGCTCGACGACAAGCAGGTGGTGCCGCTCAAGCGCTGAGCCCGGTCCGGACGAACAGCGCCCCCTCGGATGCGATCCGAGGGGGCGTTCGTGTCTGGCCTCACGGGTGGAGCGCTCAGTTCCAGACCTGGCAGTAGCAGGTGCTCGCGAGCGAGACGTCCGCCCGCTTCCAGGCCTTGCGGAACCGCGCCTCGACCGTGGCGGCCTCGGCGTTTTGGTCCTGTGCGCGGAGCGTGCGCGCGAGTCCCCACAGCGACCAGCCGTTCTCGGGATATCGCACGAGGTCCTCGCGATACACGGCTTCGGCCTCGGCCCAGCGTTCGGCGCGGACGAGCACCGCCCCGAGGGCGTGCCGGATGGGCAGCAGCCAGTCGGGGGCCTCGTCGTAACGCAGCGCATCCTCGGCCTTCACCGCCTCGCGCAGCTCGGCGACCGCGCCCTCGACGTCGCCCTGCCGGTTCCGGATCTCGCCCTCGAGTTGATGATCCGCCACCGCGAGGACCGCGAGCGCGGGGTTGTTCCCGACGATCATCTCCGCCGTCACAAGTCCCAGCGCGGTACGGAACGCCGCTTGCTCGGCCTTGGCCGTGGCCACGTCACCCATCGCGGCGTGCGCGGTGGCGCGCGCATAGAGCCGGTAGGCGCGTGTGATCGGCAGGTACTCGGGCGGTTCAGGCGTGGCGAGGATGGCGTCCCAGCGGCCGAAGCGCATCTGGGTCTCCAACGCGATGTTCATGTAGCCATCCGCGAACATCGCCGACTCGCGCACGAACTCCTCGGGCAGGTTCGCGAGCATGCCGTTCGCGGCCGCCATGGCGGCCGCCTCACGGCCCTCCATCTGGGACGACCACGCGAGGAAGTGGCGGTTGTGCGCCATGTACACACTGTAGAAACCCTGCCGCGGCGAACGCGCGCGGTACGCGCGGTCAACCTCGATCGCGCGCACGTTCGCGGCCGAGGCATCGGCCCAGCGGCCGACGCGGCAATAGATGTGCGCCGGCATGTGCACCATGTGGCCGGCGCCGGGGACGATCCGCTGCAGCCGATCGGCGGAGTCGAGCGCCTGCTCGGGCCTCGGCGAGGCCTCGCGCGCGTGCACATTCAGGTGGTTCGCGCCGGGATGATCCGGTGCGAGCAACAACGTGGCGTCGATCACCTGCAGGATCTCGGCGGTCCAGGGCTGCGCGCTGCCGTCCGAGTTCCAGAGATCCCATGGATGGAGGTCCATGAGCGCCTCGGAACACAGCCAGCCGACGTCGGGATCGCGGGGGTACTGCTTCCACAGTGCCCGCATCGCCTCGGCGTAGGCCTCATCGAGCGTGCGCCGGTCGGCCGGGGCCGGTTCGGCGTAGCGCGCCGAGAGTGCCTCGATGAGCCCGCGCTCCACGGGGGTCGCGCCGGCCGCAGCGGCGCGCGCACGAGCGAGCGCGGCCCATGCGGCCTGCGACTGCTCGGGCGACATGGCGGGGTTGTTGATGTGCGGGCCATTCGCGAGCGCGATCCCCCACCACGCCATCGCACAGCCTGGATCGAGCGTCGCGGCCTCGGTGTAGGAGCGGATCGCCTCGTCGTGGTTGAACGACATGGTCAGGACCAGGGCTTGATCCATGTACCGTTGCGCAGGCTTGGACGAGGTCGTGACCGTGCGGTGGAAGCGGCCCATGCCGGGGAACAAAGGCTGGGCGGCATGCGCGGCGAGCGGGACGAGCAGCGTCATCGAGATGAGCGCGAGGATGATCGAGCGGCCTGCGCGATCCATGGAGACCTCCGATGGCGACGGGTGGGGGACCGAGGCAAGGAACGGCAAGCGGTACGTTAGTGAGCCCGTGCACACGGGGCCAGTCCGAAATTCGACAAGCGGATGCGAGGCGGAGACGGCTCCGCGGGCCGTGTGTCTTGACGCTCAGGGAACACTTCACACTCGGACGGAGAGCCATCATCGGGGATATGCGCAAAGGACTCCTCTTCGTGATGTTGGCGGTCGTGGGCGTCCCGGGCTGTGGTCGCGAGACCCCTGCCCGGCATGCCGTCTCGGCGCCCGACAGCGCCATCGTGGTCCCGATCGACGCGGCAGGACTCCACGCGCGCGTGGCGGATGGCCGTTCGCGGGTCACGCTCGTGAACGTGTGGGCCACATGGTGTGGTCCGTGTCGCGAGGAGTTCCCGGCGCTGGTCGCGGCCGGCGAGCGGCATCGCGCCGAGGGTGTGCGGTTGCTGTTCGTCTCGGCGGACTTCGATGAGGCGCTGCCCGAGGCGCGGCGCTTCCTCGAGCGTCATGGCGTCAGCGACACCAGCTTCGTCAAGGCCGAGGCCGACATGGCCTTCATCAACGGCGTGCATCCCGCCTGGAGCGGCGCGTTGCCCGCCACCTTGCTCTATGACGCCCAGGGCCGGCTGATCGAGTTCTGGGAAGGCGGCGCGGATTCCGCGCGATTCGAGCGGGCCATCACCCGCGCACTCCAAGAGAAGGGAGCACCCTCGTGATCCGTACCCTGCTGGCGTTGCTCGTCGTCGCTTCGATCGGCACCTCGGCGATGGCCGAGGAAGCCGCCGTCTTCACCCTCGGTTCGCCTGCGCCGATGCGCGACGTGCTCATGAAGGGCGTCGATGGCAAGGAGCGCTCCATCGCCTCGGTCGCCGGACCCAAGGGCACGCTCGTGGTGTTCACCTGCAACGCCTGCCCGTGGGCCAAGATGTGGCAGGAGCGCGTCGCCGCCATCGGCAACGATGCCGCGAAGCGCGGCTTCGGCGTGATCGCGATCAACTCCAACGATCCGTCCGTGAACGGCGAGGACGGCTTCGACGAGATGATCAAGCGCTCGAAGAAGCTGGGTCTCAAGTTCCCCTACGTCGTGGACGCGACGTCCGACGTGGCGCGCGCGTTCGGCGCCACGCGCACGCCGGAGATCTTCCTGTTCGACGCCAAGGGCCTGCTCGTCTACCACGGCGCGGTCGATGACGACGCCAAGGAGCCCAAGGCCGTGAAGGATCCGTGGCTGCGCCAGGCGGTCGATGCCGTGACCGCGGGCCACACGGTCGCGACCGCCGAGACGAAGGCGCTCGGCTGCACGATCAAGTTCCGCACGAAGTCCTGAGCGCGGACGGCGCGCCACCGGGAACACCGCAGAACGCCCCCTCGGCAAGTCCGCCGAGGGGGCGTTCCGTCTTCCGCTTCGAGCGCCGGAGCCGCGGATCACTTCGCGGCCGGTGCACTCCACTGCTGGATGAGGCCCTCGACGTTCTTCCGGTTCGCCTCATCGGGGGCCTGCTTGAGCGCGAGCTTGGCGGCGGCGACGGCCTTGGCCCGATCGCCCTGATCGGCGTAGGCGCGCGCGAGCCCGAGGTTCACCGGCCACTGGTTCGGGAAGCGTTTGGCGTTCATCTGGAACACCTGCATCGCCATCGACTTCTCGTTCATCCCCATCAGCTCGCGTCCGAACATGTGCACGGCGACGACGTTCGCGCCCGACATGCCCATCGCCCGTTCGAACGACTTCATCGCCGCGTCCTTCTGGCCATTCGCGATCTGGAGTTGGGCGAGCGTCTTGAGCGTCGTGAAGTTCGCCTCGCCGAAGAAAGGCGTCGTGACCGCGCCCTGGGCCCACACCAGGCCCTGGTCCAGGTGGATCTTGTTCGCGAGGCAGAACTGCGCGGCGCGTTCCCAGTTGACCCAGGTGAACGACGGCTCGTTGCGCATCTCCTTCATCATCTCGGCGAAGTAGAGCTCATTCACATTCGGCACCGAGATCGTGAACGGCACCGCGAGCTTCTCCCATTTGAGCGCGCAGACCGCCTGGTCCGGCTTGCGGACGGGGAACTCGTACGTGAGCCATTCGTGATACTCGGACTCCGTGGGCTTCACGTTCACGCGCAGCGCGTCTTCCTTGGGGTCATAGCTGAAGCTGCCCCACGACGTGCTGTTGCGGCTGAAGATGATCGTGAAGGTCTCCTTGCCGGGGATCATGTGCAGCCCGTAGGTGCCGGCCGCGAGCGGCTGGCCCTCGATGCGCACGTCATGCGAGAAGGATATCGTGGTGTTCTCGTTCGAGCCCGCGCGCCAGGGGCATTCCTTGCAGTCGCGGAAGCCGAGGTCGGTGAGCCCGTACGGCACGAGCTCGCCCCAGATGTGACCGGTGCGGTCCCGGCCCTCGGGAGTGTGCACATCGGGGCTGTGATAATCGACGGTCACCTCGACGAGCCCGATCCACTGCGAGACGCGGGCGTGCTGGTTGTCGCCATCCGGCGGCTTCGAGAGGCCCTGGCTGCGGGCCACAGGGGCCAGCAGCACGGCGGTGGCGAGGACGGCGAGTGCGAGTCGGCGGCGCATGGGGTTCCTCCAGGAGGTTCGATGAGTGCCCGGCCCCCGCAACCTACCGGCTCCGGCGCGGAACGGATGGGGCGCGGGCGGGATCGCATCGCGGGCGCGGGCAATTGCGGAACGACCGCGGACCCCCGGGCCCCACGGAGCGCTCAATCGGGCCGTCCGCGCGGTCGATACCGAGGTGGATACGGATTCCTCGGTCCCTTGGCGGGAGGTCCCGTGCAGACTCTCGAAGACCCGTCGCTGGAGTCTCCAACCGAAGCCACCGCCCGTGTCCCCCGTGGACGCGGGGGCGTCCACCGCATGCTCACGCGGCTCACGTTCCCGGTGCTGT